>JAFQPV010000152.1 GCA_017411585.1 Clostridia bacterium
GCTGCAAGAATCTTGGAAGAAGCCGTTCTACCAATACCGTAAATGTAGGTAAGACCGATTTCTACTCTCTTTTCTCTAGGTAAATCAATACCAGCTATTCTTGCCATTGTCCTTACACCTCCTGATTTGTAAATCTCTCTGTGTTTTTTCGTTGCGGCATTTGCCGCAGTCCATTCGGACCTGGTAAATTATGCCTTACACTAAAATGCGAAGCCACTGCATTTTAATCTCGTTAGGCTTCAAGCTCATTCGGACTATCCGCACTTCGTCGGATTCAGCCGCGCCCTTATGAGTTGTTTACAATTTAGTTTGCATGTTACCATGCTTGCTGCAAAAATTCTCAGCCCTGCTTCTGCTTATGCTTCGGATTTTCACAAATTACCATAATTTTGCCTTTTCTCTTAATCATTTTGCATTTTTCGCAAATTGGTTTAACAGACGGTCTAACCTTCATTTAGATTACCTCCTCTTAAAGTCCGTCCGCCGACTTTCGGTCGGCGAATGTATAAAGACGGGTTTCCCCTTCCTTATAACCTCTTACTTCGCTCTCCAGGTAATTCTGCCGCGCGTTAAATCATACGGCGACATTTCAACCGTAACCTTGTCACCCGGAAGAATTCGGATAAAATTCATTCTGAGCTTACCGGAGATATGGGCAAGTATCTCGTGCCCGTTCTCAAGCTCAACCTTAAACATTGCATTCGGTAATGCTTCAACCACGGTACCTTCAATTTCAATCATATCAGCCTTTGCCACGGATAAAGCCCCCTCTCACTGTTCTTGATTTTCACAAAACTCGCTGAGTTCTCGGCGAATCTCGTTGTTGGTTACCTTACCGGTTTCCAAAAGCTTCTCACGAAGCATATTTGCCACCGTTTTTGTAACCGATAAATGTTTGAATTTCTTCTTTTTTGGTTTGTCGCACTTACGCGTTTTTCCGTCGCAGATGTAGGCGTATTCGCCCTCAAGTGCAATCACCACATAGTAGTCGCCCTTGTCTCGTCCTGCCTTGGAAAACACGATGGAACCTAAACCAATGTCCAAAAAAATCACCTCAATAAATGTTCGCGTGTTACTTAGTCAGAATTTCACATTCTCCATCTCTAATCAGAATGGTATGCTCATAATGTGCCGATAAAGACCCGTCATCCGTGTATACGGTCCAATCATTGTCCGCATCCACAAACACACCGTAGTCTCCGGCATTTACCATCGGCTCAACTGCAATCGTCATTCCGGAAACCAGGCGAACGCCGCGTCCCGGAGTGCCGTAATTGAGTACGCTCGGCTCCTCATGGAGCTTGGCACCGATGCCATGACCTGTGTAATCACGCACCACGCTGTAACCGTGCGCTTCTACATAGCTTTGGATTGCCGCAGATATGTCAGAAACGCGATTGCCGCGCTTAGCAAACGCTATACCTTCATAAAAGCTTTGCTTTGTTACATCAATCAGCTTTTGTGCTTCTTCACTGATTTTTCCGACCGGAAACGTTTTCGCGCTGTCCCCGTGATAACCGTGGTAGCACGCGCCGATGTCGATGCTGACAATGTCACCCTCGCACAAACGTGTGTCATCCGGAATCCCGTGGATGACCTGGTCGTTGATGGAAACGCATATGCTCGCCGGGAAACCGCCATAACCCTTAAAGGACGGGGTTGCACCCTGCGAAGTAATAAACTTATATGCGATTTCATCAAGCTGTTTGGTCGTAACGCCCGGCTTGATTGCCGCCTTCAATTCCTTGAAGGTGTCCGAAACGATTTTTCCGGCTTTGCGCATATATTCTACTTCTGCGCGCGACTTAATTGTAATCATAAGCCGCCTCCTACAGGCCCAGTGCCTTAAACAACGCCTTCGTGATGTCACTTACAGCGCCAACACCGTCTACGCAAGTCAGCTTGCCTGCAGCTTTATAATAATCCTTGATCGGCTCTGTCTGCTCATGATAAACCTTCATGCGGTTCTTGATTGTTTCCTCACTGTCATCCGCACGCTGCACAAGTGCTGCGCCACATTTATCACAAGTATCACCGGTCTTGGACGGATTGTTGGTCACATGGAATGTCGCCTTACAGGTCGGACACTCACGTCTGCCCGTCAATCTCGCGATGATGTTCTCATCCGGCACTTCCAAAGAAAGCGCTACGTCAATTGCATTCGGAAGCATTGCATCCAGTGCCTTAGCCTGCTCCACCGTTCTCGGGAAGCCATCTAAGATGTAACCGTCTGCACAGTCAGCCATAACCAGTCTGTCACGTACGATACCGATTACAACTTCGTCCGGCACAAGCGCACCTTGCTTGATATAGCCTTCAGCTGTCATACCAAGCTCTGTTTTGTTTGCAATCGCTTCACGAAGCATTGCGCCCGTGGATATAGTAGGGATCTTGGCAGCTTCCGCAATGTAAGCTGCCTGGGTTCCCTTACCTGCTCCAGGAGGGCCTAAAAATACGATTTTCATTTTTATCCCACCTCGAATAAATTCTGATTACTCTAAGAAGCCTTTATAATGGCGCATCATCATCTGCGACTCAATCTGCTTCACTGTCTCAAGTGCAACACCTTCAACAATCAGCAAGGACGTACCGCCCATTGCGATGCCGGAGAGTTGATTGATATGTGATAAGAAGATCGGCAGAACTGCGATTAAACCAAGGAACAACGCACCAACCAGAACAACTCTGTTGAGTGTCTTGGAGATGAAGTCGCTTGTCGGCTTGCCCGGACGGATGCCCGGAATGAAACCGCCGTTCTTTTTGATGTTGTTTGCCATTTCTATCGGATTGTACTGCATTGCCGTGTAGAAATAGGTAAAGAAGATGATGAGCACGAAGTATACGATTGCATACACCCAACCTGTGGTTGTAATCTGATCATATACTGCCTTCCAGAAGCCTGTCATGTTCTGACCGCCACCAAAGAACTGCATGATGGTTGCCGGGAACATACAGATGCTGGAAGCAAAGATAATCGGCATTACGCCTGCCATAGCTACCTTAATCGGAATGTTAGTGCTCTGGCCGCCGTACATCTTTCTGCCTACAACACGCTTAGCGTACTGAATCGGGATTCTGCGCTCTGCATTGTTCATGAAAACAACGAAGCCCAAAACTGCGATAAACATTGCTACAATCAGAACAAGCATAATCACATTCATAACCGAAATGTCAGCCAAGAACTGGTTGTAGAGTGTTACAACTGCCGACGGCAGTCTGGAAATGATACCAGCAAAGATAATCAAAGAAATACCGTTACCAATACCCTTGTCCGTAATTTCTTCACCAATCCACATAACAAATGCGGTACCAGCGGTGAAGGTCAACATAATTACGATGGCACTCATAACGCCCGGGTCGCTAACAACCTGATAGCTCTTGAGTGTGAAGTACAGACCAACTGCCTGTAACAACGCCAAAATAATTGTTGCATATCTTGTGATGCTGTTAATTTTCTTTCTGCCTTCCTCACCCTGCTTCGAAAGTCTTTCGAGTGCAGGAATTGCAACTGTGAGGAGCTGAATGATAATCGACGAGTTGATGTACGGGGAAATACCCATTGCAAAAATCGTCGCATTCGATAATGCACCGCCGGAGAATGTATCCAGAAGCGAGAACAGACCCATACCGCCGTCAGCAGCCATAAAAGCCTTCATCATTTCTGCATCCAAGCCCGGAACCGGAATCATGCTGCCGAATCTGTAAACAATCAGCATCAAAATCGTAAAAATCATCTTTTTACGCAAGTCCGGGATTGCCCAAGCATTTCTCAATGTCTTAAACAATTAGATCACCTCTGCCTTTCCGCCGGCTGCAGTAATCTTTTCTACAGCAGACTGTGTAAACTTAGCAGCCTTCACAGTCAGCGGTTTTGTGATTTCACCTCTGCCAAGAACCTTGATGCCATCCTTAACCTTGCTGATGATACCAGCTTCCTTCAATGCTTCAGCAGTAACCTCAGCGCCGCTTTCGAAGCGCTCAAGCACTTCTACGTTCACGGTTACATACTCTTTTGCGAATATATTGGTAAAACCTCTCTTCGGAAGACGTCTGTAGATCGGCATCTGACCACCTTCGAAACCCGGTCTAACACCGCCGCCACTACGTGCGTTCTGACCCTTATGACCCTTACCTGCTGTCTTACCGTTACCGCTACCAGGACCGCGTCCCTTTCTCTTCGCTACGAACTTGGAACCCTCTGTCGGTTGAAGCTCTTCAAGTCTCATGGTTTTGCACCTCCTTTTGTTTTGTCTTAAAATTAAGCCTCTTCTACTTCGATCAAGTGAGAAACCTTATTGATCATACCACGGATCTGCGGAGTATCCTTCTTTACTACTACACTGCGAATCTTCTTTAAGCCCAAAGCAGCTACTGTAGCAATCTGGTCATCCTTACGACCGATCGTGCTCTTTACGAGCGTAATCTTTAATTCTTTAGCCATTTTTGTCTCCTCCTTAACCCAGTAATTCTTCTACGTCCTTACCGCGAAGCTTTGCAACTTCATCAGCAGACTTCAGCGCTGCAAGACCTTCGATTGTAGCTCTTACAACGTTTCTTGGGTTATTGGAACGCAAAGACTTTGCACGGATATCCTTGATACCAACGAGCTCGAATACGGCTCTGGCAGGACCGCCTGCGATGATACCGGTACCTTCTTCAGCCGGCTTCATAACGATGTGGCCTGCGCCGAACTTACCGTTGATTTCGTGCGGAATCGTTCCCTCTACCAGAGGAACGGTAATCATGTTCTTCTTCGCGTCCTCTATGCCTTTACGAATAGCGTCCGGAATTTCTGCTGCTTTACCTGTGCCGTAACCTACGTGACCGTTTTCGTCACCAACAACAACCAAAGCACTGAAACGGAAGGTTCTACCGCCCTTCACAACCTTAGCTACACGGCTTAAATTAACAACTTTTTCTTTAATATCTAATGTGGCTGCGTCAATTCTCTCCTGCATGATATCCCTCCTTCTTTCTTAGAACTCAAGTCCGCCTTCTCTTGCGCCTTCAGCAAGAGCAGCAACTCTGCCGTGATATTCATAACCACTTCTGTCAAATACAACTTCCTTAATGCCCTTTTCAAGTGCAAGCTTTGCAAGCTCTGCGCCTACAGCCTTTGCAGCCTCTGCATTACCGCCGTAGTTTTCGGACTTAATTGTAGAAGCGGATACGAGTGTTACACCATTTTCGTCATCGATAAGCTGTGCGTAAATGTTCTTTAAGCTACGGAACACGCTCAGTCTCGGCTTAGCAGCAGTACCGGAAATCTTCTTTCTGATACGAAGATGACGCTTTAATCTTGCTTTATTGCTTGATTTCTTACTTACCATGTAAATCCACTCCTTTCTTATTTCTTGCCGCCTGCTTTACCTTCTTTACGTCTGATTGTCTCAGTCGCATACTTGATACCCTTGCCCTTATACGGCTCCGGCGGTCTCTTCTCACGAACCTGTGCAGCAAACTGACCTACAGCCTGCTTATCAGCGCCCGAGATTACAATCTGGTTCGGCTGCGGTACTTCAATTGTAATACCGGCCGGTGCTTCCATCTCTACCGGATGGGAGAAACCCAGTGTCAGAGCAAGCTTTTTGCCCTGCATTGCAGCTCTGTAACCTACACCGTTGATTTCCAGCGTCTTTGTAAAACCTTCAGTTACACCAACAACCATATTGTTTACAAGTGTTCTGGTTAAACCGTGTAAGGATTTGTGCGCCTTGTCTTCAGACGGTCTTGTTACAGTAACAGTATTGTCTTTTACTTCAATAATCATATCCTTGTGCAGCTTTGCGGAAAGAGTACCCTTCGGGCCCTTAACGGTAACTGCGTTTTCAGCCTCAACCTTTACGTCAACGCCTGCCGGCAGTGTGATCGGGCTGTTACCAATTCTAGACATGTATGTGCACCTCCTATGAAATAATCTTTAATAACCTTAATTTTGTCTTACCAAACAAACGCGAGAACTTCGCCGCCGATGTTTTGCTTGCGCGCTTCCTTATCCGTCATAATTCCCTTGGATGTGGAAATAATCGCGATACCGAGACCCTTTAATACTCTCGGAAGCTCATCAGCACCGGCATAAATTCTCAAGCCCGGGCGAGATACTCTCTTGAGGCCCGAGATAACCTTCTGCTTGTTTTCACCGTACTTTAAGGTTACTCTGATGATGCCCTGTTTAGAATCGTCAATAACTTGATAGCCTTTAATATAACCCTCGTCTAACAAAATCTTAGCAATTGCCTTCTTCATGTTGGATGCCGGGATATCAACTGTTTCATGTTTCGCGGAATTTGCGTTTCTGATACGTGTCAGCAAATCTGCGATCGGATCTGTAATTTGCATTTACTTTACCTCCTTCCAAAACCTTGGACGTTCGGTGGTTTTGAAGCTTTGCTTCAACCTGCCGTCACCTATTAAAAATTACCAGCTAGCCTTTTTAACGCCAGGAATCTGACCTTTATAGGCTAATTCACGAAAGCAAATACGGCAGATGCCATACTTTCTGAGGTAAGCGTGCGGACGACCGCAAATCTTACAACGGTTGTATGCCTGTGTGCTGTACTTCGGTGCCTTCTGCTGCTTTAAAATCATTGCTTTTTTAGCCATGTTGTACCTCCTTAATTTGCGAACGGAGCGCCCATCAGAGTCAAGAGCTCGCGAGCCTCTTCGTCAGTCTTTGCGGTGGTAGCTATGATAATGTCCATACCACGGATTTTATCGATCTTATCGTAATCGATTTCCGGGAATATGAGCTGCTCCTTGATACCGGTAGCATAGTTACCTCTACCGTCGAAGGAATTCGGGTTGATACCGCGGAAGTCACGTACGCGCGGGAGCGCTACGTTGAAGAATCTGTCTAAGAACTCATACATTCTTTCACCGCGAAGTGTTACCTTACAGCCGATGCTCATACCTTCTCTTATTTTAAAGTTTGCAACAGAGTTTCTAGCCTTGGTTACTACCGGCTTCTGACCTGTGATTAATTCCAGGTCGCTTACTGCTGCATCAATAACCTTTGGATTATCTTTTGCTTCGCCCAGGCCGATGTTTAACACGATCTTGTCGATCTTCGGAATCTGCATTACGCTTTTGTATGCAAACTTCTGCATCAGAGCCGGAGCAACTTTTTCATTATAAAGCTCTTCTAATCTAGCCATTTTCTAACCTCCTATCCTTACAGATTAGTCATCTAACATCTCATTGCACTTCTTGCAGTACTTAACCTTGCTGCCGTTTTCCAGGAACTTAACGCCTGTTCTTGCAGCCTTACCGCACTTCGGGCATACGAGCTGTACTTTCGATGCGTAAATAGGAGTTTCCTGTTTAACGATACCGCCGGTTTCGCCCTGTCTTCTCGGCTTCTTATGACGGGAAGCAACGCTTACACCCTCTACAATAACCTTGCCTGCAGCCGGGTTAACGTTGAGCACCTTACCCTTCTTGCCTTTATCTTTACCCGAAAGTACCATAACGGTATCACCGGTTTTAACATGAAGCTTTGTATTCATATCCTCGACCTCCTTATAATACTTCAGGCGCCAATGATAAAATCTTCATGTACTCTTTGTCTCTGAGCTCTCTTGCTACAGGTCCAAAAATACGAGTACCACGCGGGTTTTTATCATCTCTGATTATAACAGCTGCGTTTTCGTCGAAACGAATGTGTGTACCGTCCGGACGACGAACACCCTTCGAACTTCTAACGATAACTGCTTTAACAACATCGCCTTTTTTTACAACACCGCCGGGCGTTGCTTTTTTAACGCTGGCGATAACAACATCGCCAATATTGGCAAACTTTCTATGCGAGCCGCCCATAACACGAATGCACATTAATTCCTTTGCGCCTGTGTTATCAGCAACCTTCATTCTTGTTTGTGGTTGTATCACAACAACTTCCTCCTTCCAAAAAAGTAAAGGTTATTACTGAGCCTTCTCAACGATCTCAACCAATCTCCAACGCTTAGACTTGGAAAGCGGTCTCGTCTCCATTACCTTAACCTTATCGCCGATACCGCAAACGTTTTCTTCGTCGTGTGCGTGCAGCTTGTAGGTTTTCTTTACGATTTTACCGTAGAGCGGATGCTTTACGTTATATTCAATGGCAACGGTGATTGTCTTGTCCATCTTATTGCTGACTACCTTGCCGATTCTTACTTTTCTCTGATTTCTTGCTTCTGCCACAGCATTTTCCTCCTTTCATTCTACACGATTATCGATTAGGATAATTCTCTTTCACGAATGATTGTCATAACCCTTGCAATGCTCTTCTTTACATCTGCGATTTTTACAGGGTTTTCAAGCTGGTTCGTAGCATTCTGAAATCTCAAATTGAAAAGCTCTGCTTTAAGCTCACTCAATTTAACAGCCAATTCTTCTGTTGTTAAATCTCTAATCTCATTCACCTTCATTTGCAGACGCCTCCTTATCCTCGCGCGTTACGAACTTGCACTTGATCGGGAGCTTATGCATAGCAAGACGCATAGCTTCGCGTGCAGTTTCCTCCGGAACGCCGCCGATTTCAAACATTACTCTGCCCGGTTTAACTACTGCTACCCAGTACTCAGGAGAACCTTTACCACTACCCATTCGGGTTTCAGCCGGTTTTGCAGTAATCGGCTTATCCGGGAAGATCTTAATCCATACCTGACCGCCACGCTTAATGTATCTTGTCATTGCGATACGGGCTGCTTCGATCTGGTTGGAAGTAATCCATGCCGGCTCTAAAGCCTGCAGGCCAAATTCACCATAGTTTACAACGTTACCGCGTGTTGCTTTACCCTTCATGCGGCCACGCATTACTCTTCTGTATTTAACTCTCTTAGGTAATAACATGATTATTTGCCTCCTTCCGACTTTCTAACTCTTTTATTTTCCGGAAGAATTTCACCTTTGTAAATCCATACCTTACAACCGATTTTACCGTAGGTTGTATTTGCTTCAGCAAAGCCGTAATCAATGTCAGCTCTGAGCGTCTGGAGCGGAATTGTACCCTCATGATAATGCTCGGTTCTTGCAATTTCAGCACCGCCAAGACGACCGGAGCATGCTGTCTTGATACCCTTAGCGCCCATCTTCATGGAGCGACCCATGCACTGCTTCATTGCTCTTCTGAAGGAAATTCTTCTCTCAAGCTGTGCGGCAATGTTCTCAGCTACGAGCTGTGCACACATGTCGACATTCTTGATTTGAATGATATCAACTAAAATATCCTTTTCGTTTCTGCCGGTGAGCTTTGCAAGCTTTGTGCGAAGCTTGTTGATCTCTTCGCCGTCCTTACCGATGATAAAGCCCGGCTTTGCAGCATGAACGTGGATGACTACCTTGTTGCCTTTTCTTTCGATTTCGAACTTAGCAACGCCGGCATCAAACAAAGTCTTCTTTAAAAATTCACGAATCTTATGGTCTTCTACGAGTGTATCGCCGAATACGTTATCCTGCGCGAACCACTTGGAATCCCAATCCTTAATAATACCAACTCTTATACCGTGTGGATTAACTTTCTGTCCCATAAAACAACCTCCTCTCTTATTCCTTTTCTGCTACTACAACCGTAATATGGCTGGTTCTCTTTCTGATTCTGAACGCTCTGCCCTGTGCTCTCGGTCTGATTCTCTTCAGAGTCGGACCCTGGTTTGCGTATGCCTCAGAAATATAGAGTTTACTTGTATCCATACTAAAATTGTTTTCAGCATTTGCCGCAGCAGATGCTACCAGCTTGTAAACAAGCTCAGAAGCAGCCTTCGGCGTATGCTTCAAAATTGCCAGAGCCTCAGCAACCGGCTTATTCTTGATAATATCAAGCACAATCTTTACCTTACGGCAAGAAATGCGCGCGTAGTTTAAACTTGCTTTTGCTTCCACGCTGGAATCCTCCTTTCAGCTATACGATTCTATACAAATTTAATTATCTGGACGACTTCGCGCCAGCATGACCCTTGTAAGTTCTGGTCGGAGCGAACTCACCGAGCTTGCAACCTACCATATCCTCGCTTACAAATACCGGAACATGCTTTCTGCCGTCATGCACAGCGATCGTGTGACCAACCATTTCCGGGAAAATAGTGGACGATCTGGACCATGTCTTAACAACATTCTTTGTATTCGACTCGTTCATAGCAACGATTCTCTTCATGAGTCTTTCTTCAACGTATGGGCCTTTCTTAATGGATCTTCCCATTTTGTATCCTCCTTCCGGTCAATATAAATGAAAATTTATATTACTTCTGGTTTCTTCTCTTAACAATAAACTTGTTGGACTTAGCCTTATGCTTTCTTGTCTTAAGACCAAGTGCCGGCTTACCCCACGGTGTAACCGGAGACGGTCTACCGATCGGGGACTTACCTTCACCACCACCGTGCGGATGGTCGCAAGGGTTCATTACGCTACCGCGAACTGTCGGTCTCCAACCCAAATGACGTTTTCTACCGGCTTTACCAATCTTGATGTTTTCGTAATCGATGTTACCAACCTGACCGATGGTAGCCTTACAGTCGAGGCGAACCATACGAACTTCGCCGGACGGAAGACGAACCTGCGCATAACCGCCGTCTTTTGCCATCAGCTGAGCTGCTGTACCAGCGCTGCGCACGAGCTGTGCACCGCGACCCGGATAAAGCTCAATGTTGTGGATGAGCGTACCAACCGGAATATCTTCAATGTTCATTGCGTTACCCGGCTTGATATCTGCGCCCTTACCGCTTACCAATACATCGCCAACCTTTACACCATACGGTGCAATGATGTATCTCTTCTCGCCATCTTCGTACTGCAAAAGAGCGATGTTTGCGCTTCTGTTCGGATCGTACTCGATTGCGATGATGTTTGCCTTTACGAGATCTTTATCTCTCTTAAAGTCGATTACTCTGTACTTTCTGCGATTACCGCCGCCGCGATGACGAACGGTGATCTTACCATATGAGTTTCTACCTGCATGCTTCTTTAATGTTTCTAATAAAGAACGCTCCGGAGACTTCTTTGTGATTTCCTCGAAAGCGGAAACTGTCATAAATCTTCTTGCAGGAGAAGTAGGATTATACTTTTTAATCGCCATCCTTAAAACACTCCTTACTTATATAATATATACTGTGTTGGCTTATCGATTAAGCCATGCCCTCGAAGAACTCAATCGTCTTGCTGTTTTCCTTAAGCTTAACAACAGCCTTCTTGTATGCCGGGCGTCTGCCTTCGTTTCTTCCCATTCTCTTAAGCTTGCCGTCCATGCGAATGGTTGTTACCTTCTCAACGGACACGCCGAAGATTTCTTCGATTGCCTTTGCAATCTGAATCTTATTGGCATCGAGCTTAACCTTGAATGTGTACTTTCTTTCCGCCATCATATCTGTGGACTGCTCAGTGATCACCGGGCTTAAGATAATATCATGTGCGAATGTCATTGTGCACACACCTCCTCGATCTTCTCGATAGCAGCTTTTGCTATGATTAACTTCTTATGGTTGAGTATTTCATATACGTTGAGCACATCTGCGTTGCTTACGCATACGCCTTCGATGTTTCTGGCAGATTTGTAAACGTTTGTATCGTTTTCTGCAGTAACAATCAGTGCCTTTTCGCTTACGCCGAGGTCTTTGAGCATCTTTGCAGCAGCTGCTGTCTTGATTTCTTCAAAACCGAGACCGTCTACTACAATGATATCATCCTCAGTTACTTTTGTTGTGAGCGCCATCTTCAGTGCGAGCTTCTTAACCTTCTTATTTAAAGTGTAAGAATAATCTCTCGGCTTCGGAGCGAATACCACGCCGCCGCCTGTCCACTGCGGAGCACGAATGCTACCCTGTCTTGCACGACCTGTACCCTTCTGTCTCCAAGGCTTAATGCCGCCGCCGCGTACTTCTGTACGAGTCAGTGTGCTCTGTGTGCCCTGTCTCTGGTTTGCCAGGTAGTTAACAACAACATCGTGAAGAACGGATTTGTTAACTTCAACGCCGAAGATTTCGTCCTTAACATCCATTGTGCCGGTTTTCTTACCGCTCATGTTATATAAATCTAATGTAGCCATTTAAGTTTCCTCCTTTCTTCCCGATTACGCCTTAACTGTATTCTTAATAACAACAAGGCCGCCCTTTACGCCAGGGATACCGCCCTTTACGCAGAGCAGGTTATTTTCTGTATCAATCTTAACGATATCAAGATTCTGAATTGTAACCTTTTCAACACCCATGTGACCCGGGAGCTTCTTACCCTTCATTACCTTGGACGGGTCGGAGCAAGCACCCATGGAACCGGAGCCTCTGTGGTAACCGGAACCGTGCGACATAGGACCGGTGTGCTGACCGTGTCTCTTAATCGAGCCGGCAAAGCCTTTACCTTTGGAAATACCGGTTACATCGACTCTTTCGCCTTCTTCAAATACATCCAACTTAATTTCGTCACCAACGTTTAATTCTGCAGCGTTGTCTAACTTAAACTCGCGCAGGAATCTCTTAATCGGTGCGTCAGCCTTTGCAAAGTGGCCCTTTTCCGGCTTGTTTGCAAGCTTCTCTCTCTTGTTCTGGTAGCCCACCTGAACAGCTTCGTAGCCGTCAGTCTCAACTGTCTTCTTCTGGATAACCACGTTCGGCTCTACAGAAATAACAGTTACGGGAACAACTCTTCCGTCTTCCATGAAGAGCTGGGACATACCAACTTTTGTTCCCAAAATTGCTTTTTTCATGCCTTTCTCCTCCTTAAGGTTATTGGTTTGCGTTCTGCGCAAACTTGACCCGTAACAGCCGGTTGGCTATTACAACTTGATCTCGATGTCGACACCTGCCGGCAATTCGAGCTTTGTCAGAGCTTCTATTGTTTTTTGAGTCGGAACCAATACGTCGATCAAACGCTTATGTGTTCTCATCTCAAACTGCTCTCTGGAATCCTTGTACTTATGCACCGCACGAAGAATTGTAACAACTTCCTTCTTTGTCGGTAACGGAATAGGACCGGACACCTTTGCGCCTGTTCTCTTTGCCGTCTCCACGATTTTCTCTGCGGACTGATCAAGCAGAGTGTGGTCATAAGCCTTCAGTCTGATTCTGATTGTCTGTGTTGCTGCCATAGTTTTTACCTCCTTTAATTTCTCTTTTTACCTTGGTTGTCACATACGACAGCGTGCTACCGTTGTTTCCACACACCCGCGTGTTTCGCGCCCATCCGTTAAAAAAACCCAGAACCACCTTTTGGGCACGTCTGGGCATAACTACGCTACTGTACGCACGAAGCATCGAAAAAGTGTGTATACAAAAGTGCAGCGTGACTTGTCGCCCGGTTTCATGAATCGGACATTCTCCATGGAAAAACCGAACCGCGACGGGTTCGCAACCTCCCATTTCATCGTATGCCATGTCACAACAGATAATATTTTACCTTATATTTATAGAAAAAGCAAGCTTTTTTTGAAATTTCCGCAAAAAATTTAACGAAAATTTTCACGAAATTTTCAGCATTTTTTTGTGAAAATTGCACAAAGATTTTTTCGCCGCTTATCCCCTATAAACACAAGCATTTTGCATTATACACGTTTTCATTTTGCTTGTCAAGCATAATTTTCAATTTTTATGAATACATATTTTCAGAATAAATAATATCCAAAAAGCATAAACGGAGAGAAAACCATGCGCCTGCGCCCGAAATGCACAGCCTACAAATTTATACTTCAAATTGCAGCACTTCTCGCACTCTGCGCCGTGCTTTGCCTTACAGCTTCACATAACGAGCTGCAACCACAACAGCTTGCACACACACTGCTTGCCTATCGTTTCCCCTTTTCGAAGGAACTGTCTCTAAACACTGTACTGTCAAACCTTACAGACAACTTGCTCGGCTTTCGCCCGGGACAGCCTCAATCGATTCTCGCAAACCAATTCCCCTTTTTCCGCCCAGCACCTATTTCCGAGCCAGCACCGGTTGATGCGTCCCCCTCGTCACCACCTATTGTCGCACAGCCCGAAAATACCTTGCCAATTGTTGAAACCTGCCAAACCGTTGCTGCACTTAAAAACACTGAGGGCGCTAACAAACAAATCTTTGTAGATAATGCCACAAGCTACGACATCAATATCGCACAGCTACTCAGCGAGCCACTACAGTTAAAGACATCTGCCGACGTACCGCGCGTACTGATTGTGCATACGCATACAACAGAAAGCTATACCCCGGAAGGACAGGACTACTATGCACCGTCAGATTCCACACGCACGCAGGACAAAACCCAAAATGTTGTCCGTGTCGGCGAAGAAATTGCACGCACACTGACCGAGAAGGGCATCAATGTTCTGCACGATACCACCATTAACGATTATCCGTCCTACAATGGCTCATACACCAAAACGCTCGGTATCATCGAATGGTACTTAGAGCGTTACCCATCCATTCAAATCGTGCTCGACATCCACCGCGACGGTATGACACGCAGCGACGGCACAAAGCTGAAGGTAACCGCAGATATTCACGGCGAAAAGGCGGCGCAGGTTATGCTGGTCATCGGCACAAACGAAGGCGGACTGACGCATGAAAATTGGCGCGAGAACTTAAAGCTCGGTCTGCGCGTGCAGGATAAGCTCACGAGTCTTTACCCGAAGCTTGCCCGCCCGCTGAATTTGCGCAAGGAGCGCTTTAACCAACACGCAACGCCCGGCTCGATGATTGTCGAGGTCGGCACGGACGGCAACACGCTTGCCGAAGCCATTACCGCAGGCAAGTATTTTGCAACCGCATTTGCCGAAGTGCTGCACGAAATAAAACAATAGGCACCGCGTTTCGCCACGCAGTGCCTACTATTTTATTATTTCAGATGTCTGTCAAACCAATCATATGCCATGTCGCGCACCTCATCGACCGTATCATGTCCGTCGCCATGCATATACA
>JAFQPV010000153.1 GCA_017411585.1 Clostridia bacterium
CCGGCGTTATTTTTGATTTGCACTCTTGTTACGAAAACCTCGCCCATTTGCTGCGTATGCGTTTCCACACCGTCTATATCGGGTGTATGTCGTTTTTCAAGTTCCTGAAGCTCTACCGCCAAATCCGTACGCAAATTAAACATTTTATCAGCTCCCTTACCATATATGTCGCTATTGTCTTCCGTTTGACGTTTTTTATACAAATTATGAATAAGAATTTACAAAAAAAGGCTGGATTTTTCTCATCAACTTGTGTATAATATAAATATTGATTTAAGGAGACGATGAATTTGAGCTTTAACATTGTACTTTGCGAGCCGGAAATTCCGCAGAACACCGGCAACATTGCCAGAACCTGCGCCGCAACCGGCAGCCGTTTACACTTAATCAAACCGTTCGGCTTTGAAATTACGGATAAAAACCTAAAACGCGCAGGACTGGACTACTGGCATCTGTTGGATATTACATACTATGAAAATGTCGCAGATTTTTTCGAAAAAAACAAAGGCATTACCTGCTATTTTGCGACAACGAAAGCGCCGCAAACGTATTGCAACGTTAAGTTCAAGGATGGCGACTACATTATGTTTGGCAAGGAAACAAAAGGACTTGATGAAGACCTTTTGCACGACAACAAGGAAAGCTGCATCCGCATTCCTATGATTGCAGAGGCGCGCAGCCTAAACCTTTCGAACTCGGTTGCCGTTGTAGTTTTTGAAGCACTTAGACAGACCAACTTTGCCGCATTAAAGACAGATGGTCAGCTGACCAAATATACCTGGTAGGAGGAAAAGAATATGAATATAAAATTTATTGTAGATTCTGCTTCAGATATTCCGAGAGATTATGCGCAAGAAAACAACATTGCCGTCATCGGTCTTCCGATTTACTTTGCTGACGGCACACAGCTTCGTGCATGGCACGACATCGAGCCGGAACAGTTTTATGAAAGACTTGTAAAAGAATCGGAAATTCCGACCACCTCACAAGCACCGCTTCCGGAGGTAAAGGCGCTTTTAGAGGATGGCGCAAAGAATTATGATGCTACCATTTATTTCACGCTCTCGTCCAAAGCCAGCGGCACATACCAAACCGCACATATGCTGAAAAATGAGATCTTAGAAGAGTATCCGGATGCAAAAATTGAGATTGTAGACTCGATGAGCTATTCGCTCTACATTGTGCTGATGCTCAAGGAAGCCATCCGCTTAAACAACGAGGGCAAATCCTTAGAAGAAATTATCGAAGGCGCAAAGGACGTGCGCAGACACACAAACGTGTATGTACTTGTAGACACGCTCAAATATCTTGAAAAGGGCGGCAGAATCAACAAAGCGAGCCTGATTGCAGGAAGTCTTTTAAACATCAAGCCGGTGCTGTCTGTTATTGGTGGCATTATGGAATCTGTAGATAAATTCCGCGGCAGCAAAACCGTAATTCCGAAGCTTGTTCAAAAGGCACTTGCAGATGATTGTGATTTGGATAATCCACAGTTTTGTATGGTGCATTCCAATGCAGCTGACCGCGCTGCACAGCTTTGGGAAGCTGTAAAGGAGCAATGCGGCGAAGACAGCGAGCTTGTGATGCAGTCGCAAATTGGTGCAAGTGTCGGCACGCACATCGGTCCGGGCACACTGGCACTGTTTTATCGCACAAAGTCCCCAAGAAAGGTATATGAAGAAGATTAATACACAGCCAAGCCGCAGGCATCGCCTACGGCTTTTTTGTATATAAATTTTGGGAATATATAGAATAAGAATGTATTGATTTTAAAGATAAATGGTGCTATAATGCTATTACTATAA
>JAFQPV010000154.1 GCA_017411585.1 Clostridia bacterium
GATTTCATTAAAGGAATGTTTTGAAACAGAATACCGACCCGAGCTTCTTCATAGAGCTGAAATTCTTTCTGAGATTTCCGCAAACATACATAAATGCGGTGTCATTAGAAAAATGCTTATCTCCTCTATCAACACCGCAAAGCAAAATACCGATAAATAAGAATTTGACAAATCCCAATTTGTGCGCAGGCTGAGCAAATTGCCTTTTCTTCCGCCTTTATGCACCATTTGCGTGGTCATTCGTTAAAAAACGGCAGATTCTGATAGAATCTACCGTTTTTTAATATCCCATTACTGCTTTTCAAACACGATAACCTTCGTCACGAAATCCTTGCTGTCGACAAACTGGATGCCGTGGTTTTTGAGGTAGTCGCCGGCATAAACTGTGCCGTCCTCCGTTTTGTAGGTTGCACCCTCCTGCGCCATCGGCAGCGTGATGCGATAAAGGGCACTGTGCGGTCTGCCGGTGATGCTGCACTGAATCAGTACGATTGTGTCTTTGTCCTCACTTTCGAAGCCCCATGCGCAGTGTCTGTTTTCAAACGGTGATGCCAGGCGGTACAAATCACCGCGGTGCAATATGCTGCCGAGCTTTTTATAGCGCACAATCTGCGCTTTTACGGTTTCAATCTCTTCGTCGGAGAGCTTATTTAAATCCAGCTCAAAGCCGTACTGCCCCGGAAGTGCTACATCGCCGCGCGTTTCAATCGGCGTAACTCTGTGCACCTGATGATTCGGCACGGCAGACACATGCGCGCCCATGGTTGAGAACGGATACACCATCGAGGTGCCATGCTGGATATAAAGGCGCTCGATTGCATCCGAGTCGTCACTTGTCCAGTACTGCGGAAAATAGTGCAGCATACCTGCATCAAATCTGCCGCCACCGCCGGAGCAGCCCTCAAAGAGCACATCCGGAAATTCCGTAGTCAGTGTTTCTAAAATTTCATACACGCCGAGCATATAGCGGTGCGAAAACTCACCCTGTTTTTCCGGCGGCAAGGATGAAGAATACGGCTCGGACATACTTCTGTTCATATCCCATTTTATATAGGAGATTGCCGCTTCGCCCAGATGCTTGCGCATAAAAGACAGAATGTACGCGCGCACCTCTGTGCGTGTCAAGTCTAAAATGCACTGGTTTCTGCCAAGGCTTCTGCCCCTGCCGGGCACATGGATACACCAGTCCGGATGTGCGCGGTATAAATCGCTGTCCGGTGATACCATTTCCGGCTCAAACCAAAGCCCGAATTTTAAACCGATATCGTTAATCTTTTTTGCAAGACCGACAATGCCGTTCGGCAGCTTGTTCGTATTCACAAACCAGTCGCCGAGACCGCTGTGGTCGTTATTGCGCACGCCGAACCAGCCATCGTCTAAAACCATCAGCTCCACGCCGACACTCTTTGCCTTTTTCGCAATCTCTATAATCTTCTCTTCCGTAAAATTAAAATAGGTTGCTTCCCAGTTGTTTAAAAGCACCGGGCGCTCGATATCGCGGTATTTGCCGCGCACAAGGCGCTCGCGGTAGAGTTTATGATAGGTGCGGCTCATTTTGCCGAGACCTGCATCGGAGTAAACCATAACTGCCTCCGGTGCCTGAAAAGCTTCGCCCGGGGCAAGCTTCCACGAAAAATTAAACGGATTGATGCCCAGCTGCACACGCGAAAACTCCATATCGTCGACATAGACCTGTGCGGTATGATTGCCGCTGTAGACTAAGCTAAAGCCATAGACCTCGCCCTGCTGCTCATTTGCATCCTTACCTACAAGTGCGATAAACGGATTGTGAATATGCCCACTGGCGCCGCGCTTGCTGTCGATGCCGAAATTGCCGGTCGTCAGCTTTGTTTTTACAATATGGCGCTCCTTGC
>JAFQPV010000018.1 GCA_017411585.1 Clostridia bacterium
CTCTGATGTAGCGTATGTAAACAACAATGAGGTAAGGCTTGATAGTCCTGCATTTTTGGAAAATGACAGAACGTATACACCTGTACGTTTTATTGCCGAGGCGTTAGGAGCTTCTGTTTCATGGGATGAGCCAACGCAAAGGGTGACTATTACAAAAAATAAAAAATGACTTCCGTGTAGAGATGGTTTGTATAGTTAAGGGATTTTAGTCAAACATTGATTCTCTGTAAACGAGTCATAAAAACGCATTATACAATACGTATAATGCGTTTTTTTCTGAAAGTCTTTGACGAAAACTGTCGTATGTACTGTAATTGAAAATCGTTTGGTGCAAAGTGAGGCGACAATCACGAAAAACTCGATGTTGTGACTGATTTTGATACTGTTTGTTTTTAAGATTTTGCTTTGCCGGGGGCTTTTAAACTTGATTTAACACATAGTTGCTATCCGTAATCTCAAATGCGCTGTTATCAAGCGTTGTATAAATCGCTTTGTCCTTGGTTTGAATCAGCACATCAAAGCCTTCGGTTTTAGCAATGCGGATGGCTTCCTCGGGCGTGCACATAAACAAGTACGTCGAATATGCATCTGCAGTCATCGAGCTTTCACCGATGACTGTAACGCTTTCAATTTCACCGTTATGCGGATAGCCGGTCGCAGGATTGATAATATGATGATACAACTGTCCGTCACGCTCAAAATTGCGTTCATATGCGCCGGAGGTTACAACGGTGGTTGTTTTCTCACTCGGTGCTTTAACAATCGCTGTATACGCGCCTGACGGTGCAAAAGGTGTTTGAATACCGATTTTCCAATCGCCTTTATGCTTGCCAAGCACGATAACGTTGCCGCCTAAATCGATGGTTGCCCCGTAAGCATCCTTCAAATGTGCGGCAAGCTTGTCAGCAACATAACCTTTTGCTATGCCGCCCAAATCGATTTGCATATCGTCAGCCAGGAAGGTGACAGTTTTATGTGCTGCATCTAATGCAAGGTTACGGTAGTCAACCGCCTTGCGTGCTTCTTGGATTTCGACATCACTCGGCACGCGCGGATTTTGCGTGATGCTCCATAAATCCAATATCGGCTTAATTGTGATATCAAACTTGCCCTGCGTTTTTTCACAAAGCTTGCGTGCGCCTTGCAGTACAGAGAAAAGCTCGTCTGAAACGGGGTAGGGCACGCCGACTTCGTGCGCAGTATTTAATGCGGAAAGCTCGCTTTCCGGCAAGTGTGCACTAAACACCTTTTCGGCATCAGCTACAATATCAATCGCATCCTGTGCCAAGGCTTCTCCGTTATCACCGAATACAGTTACAGAAATATACGTATTGAGTGCAAAGGTGTTTTTGGTGTGCGCCTTCGGCGTTTGCAAGTTATAGAAAATGATTAGAATAATGAGGATGCCTATCGCAATAAGCGATAGGCATTTTGATAAATTTTTGTAACGCATTACAGTGTGCCGAACAATCTGTCGCCCGCATCGCCAAGACCCGGAACGATGTATTTGTTTTCGTTTAACTTTTCGTCAAGCGCACCAACATAGATTTCTACATCCGGATGCGCTTTCGCAACCGCTTCAACGCCTTCTGGTGCAGCAATGATGCACATCAGTTTAATACGCTTTGCACCGCGCTGTTTAATGAAATCAATTGCAGCC
>JAFQPV010000155.1 GCA_017411585.1 Clostridia bacterium
CCGGATTTAGATATCGCACCGGGCACAAAGTTTGAGGACTTGCCGGAGGATTTTGTTTGCCCGCTTTGTAGCGTAGGCAAGGATCAATTTTCGGAAGCGTAAGCTGAATCCCCGTCTGTTGACGGGGATTCTTTGTCTGAGGAGGCATAAACTATGGAAATGGTACTTATCACGGCGCTGGGTGTCGGCGGTGCAACCGTTATCGGTGCGTTGATTGGATTTATTTTTAAAGAGATGTCGCATAAGTTTTCCGACATCATTTTGTCCTTTGCGGCAGGTGTGATGCTTGCGGCGGCGGTGCTTGGGTTGATTATGCCGTCGCTGGAATATGGCGGCACCTACGGCATTGTGATTACGGTACTCGGCATCTTTGCAGGTGCACTGTGCCTGAATTTAATCGACAAGCTGGTGCCGCATTTGCATAAGCTGGTCGGTGCGGATATTGAAGACCATAACAATGCGAGCTTGAGCAAGGTGCTTTTGTTTGTACTGGCGATTGCGATACATAATCTGCCGGAGGGCATCGCGGCAGGTGTCGGCTTCGGCTCAGGTGATACGTCGCAGGCGCTCATCATTGCCGGCGGTATCGCGCTGCAGAACATCCCGGAGGGTATGGTCATTATTGCGCCGATGCTGGCAGCGGGCGTAACGCCGAAGCGCACTTTTATTTGCGCGATGCTGACAGGTGTTGTGGAGGTTATCGGCACGCTGGTCGGGTATTTGGCGGTCTCATTTTCTACGGCAATTTTGCCGTTTGCACTCGCGTTTGCCGGCGGCACGATGCTGTATGTCATCAGCGATGAAATGATTCCGGAAACACACGCCCACGGCAGCGAGCGCGGCGCGACCTATGCGCTTCTTGTCGGCTTTTGTGTGATGCTGATTTCAGATGTGTTGTTGGGGTGATTTAATTTTTGCACTCGGTTAAACAAAGGTAAAGGAATTCGGCGGCAGCATCGACTGGCCATATGAGGTGACCAAGTAAATGAGAACGGAATGTTATAACGAATATTGCGCCGCGGCGAAAACTGTGCGCGAGAAAGTCTTTATGGAGGAGCAGGGCTTTTCCTATGACTACGACGAGATAGACGAAATTGCCGTGCATATGGTGATGTTTGACGGCGATACGCCGGTGGCAGCGTGCAGAATTTTTGCAGGGGACAAGCCGGATGTATACATATTGGGCAGGCTTGCGGTGAAAAAGGCATACCGCAGTCGCGGCATAGGCAGTGCGTTGCTCAAAGAAGCAAAGGCGCAGGCAAAAAAGCTTGGCGCCAAAAAGCTGATACTGCATTCGCAAATGCAGGCACAGGATTTTTATGCTAAAAACGGCTTTGCGGCATATGGCGAAATTGAATATGAGGAGGACTGTCCGCATATTTGGATGCAGACAGAATTATAAAAGAACATACTGTATAAATCATGAAAGCGGAGCAGTATTGTAATTTGGCAGTCGAGGCATCGACTGCCTTTTTATGCATTCTATTTAGAAAAAAATCTAAATAGATATTGACAAAGCTAGGCAGGGATGCTATAATCTATTTAGAAACATTTCTAAATAGTATGAAAGGAGCGATTTGTATGGGGATGAATGAAACTTTAAAAGCGTTGGCGGACCCGGTCAGACGTGATATTTTGTCCATGCTCAAGAGCGGCAAAAAATCTGCCGGCGAAATTGCGGAGCATTTTAATCTGACAGGGGCAACGGTTTCGTATCACTTGTCGAAGCTGAAGGCGGCGGATTTGGTTGCAGAGGAAAAATACAAAAACTACATTTATTATGAATTGAACACTTCCGTGTTTGAAGAAGTGCTTACATGGATTTATGCGTTAGGAGGGAAGAAGGAATGAAATTTATAAAGTGGAAAAGTCTGATCATTACTTGTGTTGTCTGCCTTTTGCCGATTTTTTTAGGTCTTGCCTTGTGGGATAAATTGCCGGAGACACTGGCAATTCATTTTGACATAAACAATAACCCGGACAATTTTGCCTCAAAGAGCTTTGTGGTGTTTGGCTTGCCTGTGCTGATGATGCTTTTACAGGTGTTTTGCTGTATCATCAACGATATTAATGCGTATAAGCATGGGAATCGCATTAAGTTTGAACGTGTAACAAAGTGGATTATTCCGTGCATGTCTGTTATTTTGCAGATTGTTACCTTGGGCTACGGGCTCGGTTGGAATTTAGATATCCGCAAAGTTGTTGCGTTGCTTGTCGGCGGTATTCTATTAGTGATTGGTAATTATCTGCCGAAGTTTGACTATATCAAAAACAAAGATATTGACACAGGTAAGGCGCGCAAAATCAACCGCTTCATTGGCTATGAAACTGTGGTAATGGGTGTGCTGTTTATTATCAGCGCGTTCCTGCCGTCGATTTCGACGGTGGTGTGCTTGATTTTGCTGATTCCGTATGCCATTATCGGCGCAATTTACGGCATCTGTATCGGGCGAAACTAAAAGCGGATTTGACTTGCTTTTGTATTGCACATATGATATAATCTTTTTTGCTGGCGCGGAGGGTTGCGCATTCAAAGGAAATGCAAAACCGGATAAGGCTACGGATTGAAATATCCGTTTCCTTATCCGGTTTTTTGTTAGGAGAAAAATATGCATATTCAGCTGTCTGATCATTTCGATTATAAAAAATTATTGCGGTTTACATTCCCGTCGATTGTGATGCTGGTGTTTACCTCGATTTACGGTGTTGTAGACGGTTATTTTGTGTCTAACCTTGTCGGAAAAACACCGTTTGCCGCGGTGAATTTCATTATGCCGGTATTGATGATTTTAGGTGCCATCGGCTTTATGTTCGGGACGGGCGGCAGCGCGCTGATTGCAAAAACCATCGGCGAAGGTGACCGCGACAAAGCAGACAAGCTCTTTTCGCTTTTTGTGTATGTAACAGTTATCATTGGTATTGTATTTACTCTGCTCAGCATCGCATTTTTGCCGCAGATTGCGAGCTTTTTGGGTGCACAAGGGCAGATGCTTTCCGATTGCGTGCTCTACGGCAGAGTGATATTGCTTGCCCTGCCGTTTAATATGCTGCAATTTGAGTTTCAAAGCTTCTTTGTTACGGCAGAAAAGCCGAAGCTCGGCTTGTATGTGACAGTTGCCTCCGGCGTTGCCAATATGGTGCTCGATGCGCTGTTTATGGCGGTTTTTGAATGGGGCTTGGTCGGTGCCGCACTTGCGACGGCATTCAGCCAGGTGGTTGGCGGCGCAGTACCGCTGTTCTATTTTGCTAAACCGAATATGAGCCTTTTAAGGCTGACAAAATGGAAATACGATGGAAGAGCGCTTATAAAAGCGTGCACCAACGGTTCGTCAGAGCTGATGAGCAACATTTCAATGTCTGTGGTCAGTATGCTTTACAATATTCAGCTTTTAAAGTACGCAGGCGAAAATGGCATTGCAGCGTATGGGGTTTTAATGTATGTCAATTTCGTGTTTA
>JAFQPV010000156.1 GCA_017411585.1 Clostridia bacterium
ATCAGTACACTGTTTTACAGTAAAGAAGGTGTGTTCTCCACACCGATTAATGTATGCTCTAAGTTTATCGTTGTGTTTATCATCTTCGGCGCGTTTTTGGAGCGTACCGGTATTGCGGATTTCTTTATCCGAATTTCAAATGCAATTGTTGGCGGCTTTTCCGGTGGTCCGGCAAAGGTTGCTGTTGTTGCCAGCGCACTTGAGGGTATGGTATCCGGCTCGTCTGTTGCCAATACGGTTGGTTCGGGCTCTGTAACCATTCCGTTGATGAAGAAAACAGGCTACAAGCCGGAGTTTGCGGCAGCTGCAGAGGCATCTGCATCAACAGGCGGTCAGATTATGCCGCCGATTATGGGTGCTGCGGCATTTTTGATGGCTGAAAACATCGGTGTAGCGTACAGCAACATTGTTGTACGTGCGATTTTGCCGGCAATTCTGTATTTTGCAGGTGTGTTTATCACAGTACATCTTGAAGCAAAGAAGGAAGGTCTGCGCGGCTTGAGCAAGGAGGAGCTGCCGAAGTTTTTACCGCTCTTAAAGCAAACCTACCTGCTTTTGCCGTTGATTGTGCTGATTTATCTCGTTGGTACAAGCACAAAATCGATTGCATATGCAGCTGCAATTGCGATTGTCATTGCAATTGTCGTGAGTATGTTTAACAAAGAAACGCGTTTAACTCCGAAGCGCCTTTTAGAGGCACTTGCGGCGGGCGGTCAGGGTATGATTACCGTAGCGGCAGCGTGCGGTGTTGCAGGTATCATCGCCGGCACAATTACGGCGACCGGACTTGCAAATATTATGATTAACGGCATTGTTGCGCTTGCCGGCAATCAGGTTATTATCGCACTGTTTTTGACGATGCTTTGCTGTATCGTGCTTGGTATGGGTGTGCCGACAACAGCAAACTGCTGCATTATGGCGGCAACCTGTGCACCGATTTTGGTACGTATGGGCGTTCCGCAGCTTGCGGCGCACTTCTTCGTGTTCTATTTCGGTATCGTAGCCGACTTAACACCGCCGGTTGCGCTTGCGGCATATGCCGGCGCGGCGATTGCGCAGGCAAATCCGATGAAAACAGCGTTTACAGCAACAAAGCTTGCCATTGGTGCTTTTATCGTGCCGTACGTGTTTGCATTAAATCCGGCAATGCTGTTTATTGATACATCGGCATGGGAGGTTGTGCTGATTTGTGTCACCTCGCTCGTGGGCATTTTTGCGGTGTCGGCATCGCTTGAGGGATATTTGCTGCACCATATGCCGTGGTATCAGCGTGTTCTCAGCCTCGTTGGCGGACTTTTGCTGATTTATCCTGGACTCGTAACCGACCTTGTCGGTGTAGGTCTTGTGGCTTTGGTTGTAGTACTGCAGCTTGCGGTAAAAGAAAAGAAATTAGCATAATTTATGAAAACAGCTTTCAAAAGAAAGCTGTTTTCTAATGCATAAAAACTTAAAAATTCGCCATACTACTTGTATACCGAGGAGGTGACAAGCTATGGAGAACAAGCAAAACAAGAATCAAAACGAAAATCAGCAGAAGCAGAATAAGGAACAAAACAAAGAACAAAATCAGCAAAAGAAAAATGAAAACAAGAACCAGAACCTTTAATTAAAGGGGAGAGACGGCACTCTTGTTTTAAGTGAAATGTAAAAATGAAATGCAATACTTGTTTATGTCATTTATACGGATTTGGGTATAATTGATGGCGCTAAACGGGTATTGCATTTTATTTTGTTAAAAATAATTCAAAAAAATATATTGACTATAGATAAACATTAGTGTATAATTATACTTGTACGAAAGAGGTATAAGGAGATGATGTGAAATGCTGAACAGCATTATTAAAAGACACAGCAAGATTACACCCTTGTCCGACACAGAAATTAAAGTGATACAAAGTGCGACCAAACTGTTTTTGACACAAGGCTTTTCAAAAACGACGCACAGACAGATTGCAGAGGAATCGGGCATAGGTCTCGGTACAATCACATATCATTATAAGGTTAAAGAGGATTTGCTTCGTGTTCTGATTGAGGAGCTTATGGATTATCACCTCGATGTCATAGACGATTCGCAGGAAAAGACGAAGGACACGCTTTTCTCCTATGCAATGGAAATTGCTGTACAGATTGCCTTGTGTGAAACGGACGACAAAGCGTATGATTTGTACTATGCGGCATACAGCCATCCGGCGACCTTTGAATATATCAAGGATTGGGCGGCGAAGAAAAACTATCATCTGCTGCACGACAGATTGCCGGATTGGTCGGAGGAGGATTTCAGAAGAGTTGAAAATGTTACAGGCGGCATTGAGCTTGCGGCATTTACGGCGCCGAAGAACAGATATTTTTCTTTAAACGACAAAATCAGCTTATTTTTGGATTCAATGATGAAAATATATAACATTCCCGAAAATGACCGCGAAAAAACCATTGAAAAAGTCATTTCCCTCGACTGTGAGAAAATTGCCAAGGAAATGTTTGGCAAATTTGTGAAAAGACTTGATTGAATGAGAAATGGGAAATGAGAAATGGGAAATTTGAAATGAAAGAGAATGTAATTGAAGTAAAGAGTTTTGATTTTGCGGTGAGGATTGTTAATTTATATAAGTATCTGGCAACGGAGAAGAAAGAGTTTGTGTTGTCAAAACAGCTTTTGAGGAGTGGTACCTCCATTGGTGCGAATGTTTCAGAAGCGCAAATGGGGCAAAGTAAATCGGACTTTAATGCAAAGATGTATATCGCCCTGAAAGTAGCTAATGAAACGCAATACTGGTTAAAATTGCTTTTTAAAACAGAATATTTAACCAAAGGCGAGTTTGACAGTATTGAAAATGATATTAAAGAAATTATTGCACTTTTAATATCGATAACAAAAAGCGTGAAAATGAGAAATGAGTAATAATTGCACATTGCTCATTTCACATTGCACATTCAAAGAAGGGACGGATGATTTTATGAAAAAGTTTCGAAAATTAACAGCGTGGCTGCTGACGTTGGCAATGCTTATGACATTTATACCAAGTTATACACTAACTGCAAGTGCGGCAACGGACGTCTATGCAAGTGGTTCACTTGGGCAATACGGCAAAACCGCTTGGACTATTTACGATAATGGATTGCTTGTCATTGACGGCAAAGGCAACAGTATTTCTACAAAATGGGATTCTACCACAGCTTCGCCTTGGAAAGATTATGCCGATATTATCACAAGAGCAAGTTTTGTGAACTGCGAAAATTGGGTGTGTATTCCCGAAAATACATTTCGTGGTCTTTCAAACTTGAAAGAGGTTATACTTCCCGAAAATATTGAAGAAATCTGTCAATATGCGTTCACCGGAGCTGCGCTTGAAACGATTATATTACCGGAGAGGCTTGAAACAATTGGAAATTATGCTTTTTCTTCGTGCGAATCATTGAACTACATCAATATTAATGATGGGGTAACATCTATTGGTTCCAGTGCTTTTTACAATTGCTCAAGTTTAAAGGCTATTTCAATCCCCGATAGCGTAACTTCAATTGGACAAACGCTTTTTCAAAATTGTGGGAATTTGGAGTATGTGAGATTGAGTGAGAGCTTAGACAAGGTCGGAGGTTCAATGTTTTTGGGCTGTACTATGTTGAAAAACGTTTCATTGCCGGCTTCTGTAACTGTAATTGGCTCCAAGGCTTTTTCCAATGCCTCAAATCTTGCAGGTGTTTACTACCACGGCACTGTTGAGCCGACTACCTATAATCCCGGTTTGAATAATGCTTCCTTTTCGTTAACACCGGATACAATGGTGATTTATGCTTCCAATGATTATTCAGGCACTACAATGGGTTTGAAGGCAACATGGGAAAACGATGTGCACAATGTTACCAAAATCGACGGATATTTTGTAAATGTAGCACACACCATTGGCGGTGCTGTCAAGGTGGATAAAAGCATTGTGCCCGCTGGCGACACTGTTACCGTTGATATTATGGCATATAAAAACTATGTACTTGACACATTCGCTGTCACAGGCGCAGACGGTAATGAGATTACCGTTACAGGCGACTCAAACACCCGCACATTTTCAATGCCTGAAGGTGATGTTACCATTACTGCAACATTCAAATCCACAATAGTGCCTCATGTTCACAGTTGGACTTTTGAAGCTGAAGGAACATACATCAACGCAACTTGTGCGAATACCGATGGTGCGTGCCACAATCCATATCAGAGTGTTGTAATTACCCC
>JAFQPV010000019.1 GCA_017411585.1 Clostridia bacterium
CGAGCGCCTTTGCCTTTTCCATCGCCGCGCGCATTAAGCTTTCATCCGCTACACCACGCCCGTCATCACTAAAGCCGCACACATACGGTGCCATCGCCTCTAAATCAGCCAGCAGCTCGCCTTTTTCGCCAACCGTAATTGCGCCGTAAGGCTTTACGGCAATGCAGGCATCCTTTTCAATAATATCAAGCTGTAATTTCAAATGCTCCATCGAGTCCGGTACCGGATTTAAGTTCGGCATACTGCACACCTGTGTGTAGCCGCCGCGTGCGCACGCCTTCGTGCCGCTTGCAATTGTTTCTTTATAAGAAAAACCCGGCTCACGCAAATGTACATGGACATCGGCAAAACCGGGCAAAACAGCATATTTACTTAAATCGACACAAATACCGTCTCCTACACTGCCATCGGAAAACACGCATCCCTTGGTTATGTCAGCATTTCCGTATAGCGGTGTGTTTACGAAACTGTATTTCATAGCTTCCCCCAAAAAGTAGATTTTTCTCATAAAAAAATCCTGCCTTACCGGCAGGATTTTATGTCGTCATAAACACACACGCTTTCCGTATGCGATTTATTATATTGTGTCCGTCTGCCGATACTCAGATTTTTATAAATTATATCATATCGTATCGACATTGTCAACGTTATCTCGACAGATAATTGTAAATTAAAATTGCCGCATCCCCGCGCGTCAGTGCGCCGTCCGGATTGTATTTCCCTGCACCGTCACCGCGTACAACACCCATCGCATTTAAGATGCTGATATGACCGATATTTTCCGTTACATCCGCAAACGGGCAAATATAAATACCTTCAAGCGAAGCCACCTCATTTAAACCAAGAGCACAAATCAAATACTTTGCTGCCGCGCCACGGGTCAGCGGTGTATCATCCGCGCGTTCAGCCTCCGCTATAATGCCGCTGTTGATCGCCTGACGGTACGCATATTCCAAATCCGCGCCAATCGTACCGTACCCGTTATAGAATGCACTCACCAATAGACTGACAAACTCCGCCTGCGTAATCACATTGTCCGGCATACAGTTTTCCTCTGCAAAACGGATACCGAAACGCGCAAGCGTCTCCAGTTGCTTTTGCGCATAATGTCCCTCTATATCCGCATAGCCGTTCCATACATTTTCAGCGTATGGCTCGTTAGAATAGCTTTGCAAAAGCTTGCCCGTAAACGGTTCAATCACCATCGGCTTTGTTTCATCGAGAACGTATACCGCAAAAACCTCCGCACTGCCATCCTTTTTGTAGCGCGCCATATAATGTGGCGTATACGCTGCCTGTGCAAACAACTTTTCCGCTGCCTGCATCGGCGTAAGTACGCCTTCGACCGACGGAAACTTCGCATCGGTATAGGTCAGGTTATAGCTCGTTACCTTGCCGCTCTCCGGATGTACGGTTATCGAAATGTTGTCCTGCGCAAACAATGTATCATTAACATAACGCAGATAACGCACACCGTAGTCGGAGCCATAGTCTTCATCAAGCTTATATTCCCCAAACACCACGCCCGAAAGTGTCTCCGCCGCTTTCTTTGCAGCAGCGGCCGTGCTTTCGTATTTTTTATCCGCCGCAAAATCGCGGTATGTGTTAAAGCTCTTCAATGCACCGGTTTTCGCGTCCGCCGCAATGCGCACGCTCGCATACTTTTCAGCGTTATTTTCCAATCGGTAATTATAGGTAAAGGTGTCGGAATAAATATCCTTTGTGCGCGTCGTGCTGATAAGAGAGCTGTCTTCCGGCACATCCAGAAGCTTATTTTCCAAAATCGTTTTCAGCACCGCATTGCTGTCCAAAAGTCCTTCTATTTTCTCAAGTTCTTCCTGTTCTGCCGGGCTGAAGCCGACATCCTCCATAGCCTCATTCTTGTTTTCCGAATCCGAAGCGCTGCCACCGGCTAACCATTTGTCTTCTTCTGCATATTCACTACGCATATCAAGCACCTCGCCGGTTGTCGCACTAATATACATATACGGTTCCGCCGCCGGAACATACGCCGGATATATTATGCGCTCTCTGTCCTTATACTGCGCTTTGTACACCAGCTGCATCCCAAGCTTTTCAGCATATGCCTTCTGCGCTGTCTCCCCAGCAATCCAGGAAGATTCCTTTGTCGGTACTTGCAAAGTCTCATCATAGTTTATGTAAAAGCTTTCAACTACATCTGCTTTTGCATTCACGCGCAAGCTTCCCGTCTGTCCGTAAAATGGTGTGCCATTTTCCACACGCGACACCGTAAAAGAATAGCCCGTATCGTAAAGACTCTCTACCTCTGAACGCAAGGAAAGCACCAGCACATCCGCAAGCTGCGGATTGAGCTTGTCCATAAGCACCTTTGCCTTCTCCATTGCAGCACTTGCCGTCATTTTATGTACGTTCGGCTTCTCGCTTCTGCGCTCGGCTGTCGAATCATAAGCATAATAATCCGTAATCACACCACCCGAGGTGCATGTCACAGACAGAGAAGCATAGCTATCCTCCTGTTCCGTTGCCCACTCAAAATGATAAGTCGTTACACCATTTTTTGCCGTGCGGCTATTTGAATCAAAATGCTCAAACCGCGCGGTGTCTCCGATTCTTTCGCGCACAAGCGCAAGCACTTGCGCCTGCTCTGTTTGTGCATCTGCCAGTACCCCAATCGGCAACAAATAAAGCAGCATCAACGCCGCCAAACAAAAACTAAATACTTTTCGTTTCATAAAAACTCTCCTTTCCAATATATCTTTTATATAGAAAGACGCACTGTTTACCAAAAAGTTCCGAAGTGTTTCTATAAATAATTTCAATATAAATGCACGAATTCCTTCTCAATTCAAATCTTAAGCTTTTGAACATTCGCTCCCTTTTTTCTACATAATTTTTAACAGAAACAGTTTACAAATGTCAGCACGTAAGATATAATGAGGTTGAAATTGAAAAATATCGCAATGAAGATATATGAGGTGACACCTTGAAAAAAAGATACAACTTTAAAACAAAACACACAAAACTTTTGTCGGCAATGCTTTTATGTGTTGCTGTATTTTTCATTTGGACACTGTCCGTCGGTGCAGAGGACTTTCCGCACGCAAACGCCTCACAGTTTACCGTGTCCGGTGCGTTTTCTGACAATATGATTCTACAGCAAAACGAGCCGGTAACCATCTGGGGCACCTCCACGCACGAAGGCGGCATTATCCACGCAAGAATAGCAGATTCCCTCGGCTACGGCGTTGTAAAGGACGGCAAATGGGAAATCACGCTTTCTGCGCGTTCCGCTTCTCCGCAAACCTTTACTATCGAGCTTTGGGGTGGCGACGAAACCGAACGTGTCAACTTTGAAAATGTACAATTCGGCGATGTGTGGTGGGTCATCGGTCAGTCCAATATTGAATACACCTTAAACAACCTGCCAAACTGGCCTGCTCTGCGCGAAACCATCGACGGAACACACAATGTCAGCGCACTATACTTAAATAAAAATGATATTACCGATACAAAAATACCGCTTGAAGACATTCCGAACAGAGAGCGCAGATGGAAGCATCTGACAAAGTATAGTGCACAAAACCTGTCCGCACTTGGCACATTGACTGCAATGGAGCTCACCGCGCTGACAGGAAATCAAATTCCGACAGGTTTTGTCTCCTTGGGATTTTCCGGGCGTGACTTGCTCGCATTTATGCCGGATTCACTAACCGGCAACCGTTTCTCTGCATCGAAAAAAAGCGAGCTTTACAACAACTTTATTGCACCACTGATGAAACAGAAAATTCGTGGCATCATTTGGTATCAAGGCGAGGCAAATGCCGCCGCACCTTACGAATATGCCGATGCAGTTTATGCCTTTATTACCTACCTGCGCGAAAACAAAGCACAGCAAAACCGCGACTTCCCGTTTTATATCACAGAGCTTTCGCCATGTTTTTCTGCGCCGAATACAAATGCAAACTGGCAGTTTATTGATTTTGGTATGGTGCGCGCAGTCAGCGGCTCTCTGCCGTCCAGGCTTAAAAACACATACATCTGCGTATCTTCTGATACATGGAGCGACACGACCTACGCAAACAACCTGCACCCTTATAACAAAGAGCAGCTTGCAAAGCGACTGGCTTTGATGATTGTTTCCAAAGAGTATGCCCTGACAACACCGCAAGGTCTGTTTGCACCGACTTTCAAAAAAGCAAGCTACCTTGCAGAAGACAAAACCGCCGTGCGCATTGAATTTGACGTACCGATGAGCTCTATTACAACTGCGGAAGGGCAGTCGCTGCGCGGTTTTGTGCTGATGGATAAGCACAGCATTCAAATCGAAGACTACGATATACAAATCAGTAGCGAAAACAGCATAGATATCCAAGCGGACATCCCGATTTTCGGTGTTGCCTACAACTGCAGAGCCGGGGATACGCACGATGTTACACTGACGCTCGAGAGCGCCGAGGGTGTTCCCGCCGCTGCATTCTATACCGTTTTAACAAAATTCGAGCCCGTAATGCAGCTTGGCGCATTCTCTCCGAGAACAAAACGCTTGTTCTATCTGGCTTGTGCTGCGATGCTGATTTTCATAGGCGCAGGCTTATGGTGGTTTCTGCGTAAGCGAAAAAAGTCAAAAAACCAATAAAAAAATATAATTTTTCTTGCATGTTTTGCATAAGTTTGTTAAAATAGAAATGTATGTTAGATTAAAGGTGTCACGAATGGGAGGCATGAATAATGGATAAGCGCATTTTAATCGTAGATGACGAAATTCCGATTGCGGATATTTTAAAAATCAATCTTGAAAAAGAAGGCTATACCACGCTGGTTGCCCACGATGGTCAGACCGCGCTTGATTTGGCTCTTTCGGAAAATCCGGATGCCATTTTGCTCGACGTTATGCTACCAAAAATGGATGGCTTTGAAGTGTGCCGCAAAATTCGTGAAAACAAGATGAGCACACCGATTTTGATGCTGACTGCACGTGACGAAGAGGTAGACAAGGTGCTCGGTTTGGAACTGGGCGCAGATGACTATATCACAAAACCGTTTTCCGTGCGCGAGCTTATGGCGCGTGTAAAAGCAAATCTGCGCCGCACCGCAAACGAAAACACAGAAGCAGCACCGAGCGGCGATGCAAATACCATCAACGCAGGTCGTATCATTTTAAACCTCGACCGCTATGAAGTGCGCCGCGATGACGAAATTGTGGATTTAACTTTGCGCGAATTTGAGCTGTTAAAATTCCTGGCACTGCAACCGGACAAGGTGTTTACCCGCGAAATGCTCCTTGAAAAGGTTTGGGGCTATGAATACTATGGTGACGTGCGCACAGTCGATGTAACGATTCGCCGCTTGCGCGAAAAAATTGAAGATGACCCAAGTATGCCGAACTTTGTTTTGACCAAGCGCGGTGTGGGTTACTGCTTTAATAAAGACAATATCAAATAAAAAGTCAATGGCATCGGGCGCCTTTGCGCCCGATTTTTTTCATTCAAAACAGAAAGGTTGGTGAAGCAGGTTGTTTAAAAGCTTACAATGGAAAATCATTGCAATGTTTGTATTGCTCGTTTTATCCGTTATGATTATCACAGGTACCATTTCCGTATCTTCCCTAAGCAGCTTCTATGCGCAGCGCTTCGCCAATGATATGGATGCGGTTTTTGCTGACAGCATGGTCAAAAAAGACTTGTCAGATGCCGCCCTTGCACAAAACGCACCGGAACGCATTGCCGATATTATTGAAGCCTATGCCGATGCCGGCAGACTCGGCATTAATCAAAACCGAGATTATCACATTTTTAATGCACAAACCGGTATGTATTTAGACGGCTCTGCCGAAAATGCGGCTGATACCGTATTAAAAACAGAAAACCTGCTTGCCGCTATGAACGGAGAAGTCGGAAAAAAAGTCAATGTCTATGGTGCTTTTATGGACTATGCCTACCCGATTTATGCGGGCAATACCGTAAAATACGTGGTCTATATTACGGATAATAAAGATGAAGCTACAGACGTTATGCAAAGCCTTATTGCCGTGGTTTTTCAGTCGCTTTTGTGGGGCGTAGTAATTTCGCTCATCCTCGGTTTCTTCATTTCGCGCACCATCACAAAACCGATTGTCGATTTAACGCGCCGCGCAGAAAAGCTTGCTTCCGGTGAAAACCCGGCAGAGGTTATGGGTAGCTTTGCAAAAAAAGCGGACGATGAAATCGGCATTCTCGCTGATACATTTTCCTATATGTCTGACGAGCTGTACAAAACCATCTACGAAATGGACGGCGAAAAAACAAAGCTTGCCGCAATTTTAGAGAATCTGACAGATGGCGTTATCGCATTTGATACGAACGGTAAGATTCTGCATATCAATCCGGTCGCAGCCGGTCTGCTCTCCATTGCAAATCCGAATTTAGTAGACTTTGATACATTAATGAACGATATCGGCATCAACGTAAAGCTCGGTGACATTCTGTATTTGCGCAAAAAACAGACCGTTGAGCACACGATTACACTCTACAATCATGTTATCAAAGCATTTTTTGCAGTATTTACCCAAACCGTCGAAAAAACAACCAAGAAAATCGGCGGTATTGTGGTTGCGTTGCAGGATATTACAAATCTGCAGCGTCTTGACGATGCACGCCGCGAATTTGTTGCAAATGTTTCACACGAGCTGCGCACACCGATTACAACCATTAAATCCTACGCAGAAACTATGCTGGACGGCAAAGAGGAAGGCGATATGGAAGCGCACTTCTTATCGACAATCAATTCTGAGGCAGACCGTATGACGCGTATCATTAAGGATTTACTCACGCTTTCACAGCTTGACCACAACAAGGAATCTGCTAAGAAAACGCGTATTGATATGCGTGAGCTGCTTGAAAATGTTGTTGAAAAAATGAATCTGAGTGCGAAAAAGCAGGGGCATACACTGACTTTTGTCGCAACAACGGAGCTGCCGCCGGTCACCGCTGACCGCGACCAGTTGGAACGCGTATTGACCAACATCATTTCCAACGCAATCAAATATACCCCGGACGGCGGCATAATTGAAGTATTTGCCGGCCATTTGTATAACGAATTGTACGTCAAGGTTAAGGATAACGGTATTGGTATTCCGAAAAAGGATATCGACCGCATCTTTGAGCGTTTTTACCGCGTAGATAAAGCGCGCACACGCGCTGCCGGCGGTACCGGTCTCGGCTTAGCGATTGCAAAAGAAATTGTCGAAGCGCACGGCGGTAAAATTAAGATCACCTCCGAACCCGGTGAAGGTACAGAAGTGATGATGACATTGCCGGCAAAACGCCGCGCACCGCGAAAGAAAAAGGAAGCGCACGGTGATGAAGCTTGATCAAAATTAAAGAAACCATCGTCGTCGAGGGCGTGTACGACAAAATCCGCTTGGAAAGCGCCGTCGAGGCCATTATCGTTGTAACCAACGGATTTTCCATTTTTAAAGACAAAGAAAAATGTGCCTTTTTGCGACAAATGGCAGAGAAAACCGGCTTGATTGTACTCACGGATTCCGATGCCGCCGGCTTTGCAATCCGCAATTTTGTAAAGCAGGGTATTGCCAAGGACAAAATCAAGCACGCATACATCCCGGATATTTTCGGCAAGGAGAAAAGAAAACCTACGCCCTCCAAGGAAGGCAAGCTCGGCGTAGAGGGTATTGATACTGCTATTTTATCCAATGCCTTACGAAAGGCAGGCGCTACGATTTGCGATGAAGCCACAAACGCTATGCAAATCAACGACCCCATCACACGCATGGATTTGTATAACGACGGATTTACCGGCGGCGCACGAAGCGCAGGAAGGCGCAGACAGTTGCTTACAAAGCTTGGTCTGCCGCAGCGCATGTCCACAAATCTTTTGTGTGATGTCATTAATCATGTTACGACAAAAGATATCTACCGCGACATTGTTGAAAAAATATATAATGAAGAAAAAAACAATAAAACTTAAAGAAACTAGAAGGGGGTTTTTTTATGAAAAAGAAAATTTTTATCGGAGCAGGCATTGCAGTTGTTTTGATTTTGCTGATTGTTGCAGCAGTTTTGATTTTCAAAGCACCACCGATGCTTTCTCAGCCACGAGAAGAAGTTGTTTCTGTTACAATCACAACCAATCCTTGGGTTGCGAATCTGTCAGAAGAGGAACGCGGAGAGCTTTCGAGTGTTGAAAGCCAGACCATCGAACTTTTGCAAAAAGCAGATATGGCCACCACACACTATATCCTGGCAGAAAGCACCAAGCGCCGCAAGATTGGTGCACAAAACGATCAATTCCAGCACGATCCTGCATATGAGGTTGTATTCACATATGCAGACGGAACAAGCGACAGAATTTTTGCAGCAGGGGATACAGAATATATTCTTCGTTGTTTAAATCCGGAAGCGCCGCAAGAAAAGCGAGCATATGTAAGCGCATATTGCCCGGACTTGGCACCGTACATTGCAATGTTTGCAAATTAAGCATAAAAAAGAAGCCTTAGGCTTCTTTTTTATGCTATAATCCAAATTTCATTCAAAAACCGATTGACATATATGCCGACAATTTCGTCACCATTATCGTAAGAATAAATCACACCACCGTCCATCGGACTTGCATTATAGTAAATAAATTCCTGCTGTTCAAGTGCCGCAATATAGTCTTGCATTTCCGATGCTATATATGTATAACAGTAAATATAGCCTTCTTGGTCGCTCATCGCTACCTTATTACGCAATCTGCGACCGGTCACTGCCGCATAATCCGGAATTGAGGTGTTCGGATATGTATATATTGAAGACTGGTTCGCTGATTCAATATAATACAAAAGCATAATTGTATTTTTAGACGGCTGCGCCGATATACAAACCAGCGTCTCCCCTTTTCGCACATAAACCGTAATGCCATATGTATTATACTGATGCTGTGCCACGGAAAACCCACACTGCATGAGCACGCGCAAGTAGGCTTCCAAAGCATTATAATTATATACATAACAGCGCGTTACAACCCCATCCGCATTTGCCGGGCTATATTGTATTTGCGCCATACCTGTCACATAGCCAAAATCCGGAATTTGCACGTTATCTGTATAATAACCTCCGACAATTGTCGGTACATTAACCGTCGGTATATTTTCGCCCGACACACTTCCGCTTCCGGACTGAAACTGTGCAAAGGTGATAAGGATATCTGTTTGCATTTCCTTCACCAAATTAATCGGCATTGCCAGATTCAAATTTTGCCCATCTTCAAAACCGGCAGAGGAAACACCGATGACCGTCCCTGCATCATCCAACACTGCGCCGCCGCTGCTTCCGCTGGAAATCGGTGCGGAAATCTGAATATAAGTTATATCGTCAAATACACGCTTCGCATTCGAAACAATTCCCTCGGAAATCGTATTTTCCAACCCGAGCGGACTGCCGACGCAAAAAATGGTTTGTCCGTTTTGCAAAGCATCCGAATCGCCCAAAGTTAAATACGGAAAACCATCCCCATCTATCTGAATTATAGCAAGATCATTGTTTTTATCATAGCCTCGGAGTCCGGACACTGTGTGTTCCGTTCCGTCAATTAAGCGCACTTTTGCGCTGTATGCGTCTTCAATCACGTGATAATTTGTCACTGCTAAACCATCCTGCGAAATAAAAAAGCCGCTGCCCGATGCAATTACCGTTCCGTTTCGGTTGCAAATCTCAATATAAAATATCGCCGGGCTGCACTTTGCCGCAATTTCTACCGCATTGTACTTATCTGCTTCCGGCTGCGTTGTCGTATCCACATTCGGTAAAGTTGTACTGATGCGCTGTGATGCATCCGCAACGCGATTTAAGATTGCCGTCGCCTCTGCACGACTGATATACTCTTTTGGCGAAAACTTGCCCGTTTCATCCTTGCCCGCTACAACCCCTGCGCGGTAAAGCATGATAATCTGATTATAGTAATCGTCCGTATCGTCTACATCCGGCACGCGATCAATAGTTATATTAATATTTCGAAATTCCGTATACGGCAGCGAATTTGCATAAATATATGCCACTTCACGGCGTGAAGCCGGCACGGTGTAGTCTGCATCAAAATCTGCCGCAGTAATGATTTTACTTTCAATCGCATATGCCACGTACGGCATATACCACGCTTCACTCTCCGTTGCTACAAAACTACGCTTATCCTTTACATAAGCACTGTGTACGCGCGCAGCAATAGAAATCACCTCTGCACGGCTGATTAAATCGTACGGGTAAAACTTGCCGCTTCCGTCACCGCTGACCAAACCCATTTCATAGCAGTTGGATATCTCTGTGTAAAACCACTCGCTTTGCGCAATATCCGTAAAGACAGACGTCGAATAGACTCTGTTTTTTTCAAACAGCGACGACGCCGATACCGCCATACCGAAGCACCCGAACAAAATACATAGTGCAAGCACGCCGGCAAACCATCTCTTTTTCATATACATCTCTCCTATTTATCGCAGAGTGTATCCAAAATCTCCTCTAAGTCTGCAGCAGAGCAAAGCCCGGAAAAGCTCTTCACCAACGCGCCATGCTTGAAAAACGCAAACGTCGGCACGGTGGAAATGCTATATTCCTCTGCAAGCTCCATGCATTCATCCACATCGATTTTACCAATCAGCGCACGGCCTTCGTATTGCTGTGCAATCTCATCTACAATCGGTGCCATCATCTTGCACGGACCGCACCAGGTCGCAAAAAAGTCTGCCAAAACCGGCTTGCCGGAAGCAAGTGCTTCCTGAAAACCCTTTGTGTCAAAATGTAATGTAGCCATAATATCCACCTCCGTTTTTACTTTATCTCATATAAAACCGTCTGTCAACAGAATTCCCGAATCTTTCATAAAACATTCACAAAATTCTAATCCAATTCTCACAAATCCAAATAATCCTGCTCGACGGTTGTGCATACGGCACGTCCATTCGATGCTTCGCACATTGCTTTTAAAAAGCCTTCCGTTTCATCTGTTTTTGTATATACATACATCTGCGCACGGTCGGTGTATGTAATTTCCTTAATCGTATGACCACGCTGTTCAGCTTCGTAGCGCAGCTTGCCCAAAAGCGTATAGTCGCACGAAACCTCGACCACATCACACAGCACACGCGTAATGATGCCCCCGGCATCAACACCGAGCTTTGCACTCGCACCGTACGCGCGCACAAGTCCGCCGCCACCGAGGAGTATACCCCCAAAATAACGCGTTACAACTACGCATAAATTCGTTAGTTTCTCCTTGCGCAATACATCAAGTACCGGAATCCCCGCCGTGCCGGACGGCTCACCGTCATCGCTGTAGCGACATATATTATTCTCATCAATAATGTACGCGTACACATTATGTGTCGCATCGTAATATTCGCTGCGCAAAGCATTGATAAACGCAAGCGCCTCCTGCTCTGTTTGCACGGGTAACACATGCGCAATAAAGCGCGAACGTCGCTCAATCATCTCCGCACTTGCGCGCGCACGAATTGTCCTGTATTCTGTCTTCATATTAATCCCTCAATACATAATTTCGAAGCTTTGCATAGCAAATCTCGTCCACCAACGCCTCAATGCGCGTTCCATTTTCTGTATATTCCTCCGAAAGCACCATTTGATCCTGATGCAAAAGCGGCAAAAGCGCCCCTTCACTGTACGGAATCAGGAAAACTGCCTTCTGTTTTTTCCCCGGTACTACATCCTCGAGTGCTTCACGGAAGATCTCCATACCCGCCTCTGTCTTTGCACTGATGCGCACGGTTTTATCCGCGCCGTCCACCTGCGTCGGCAAATCCTCCGCTTCCGGACACAAATCAATTTTATTTAAAACAGCCAGTGTCGGCTTACCCACCGCTTTTAGCTCAGTCAAAATCATATTGACCACTTCAATATGACGACGAAATTCCGGATTGGATGCATCAATCACATGAATCAGTACATCCGCAAGCGCCGCTTCCTCCAAAGTGGATTTAAACGCCTTGACCAGATGATGTGGCAGCTTTCGAATAAAACCGACCGTATCCACCATCAAAAGCTCGCGATTGTCCGACAGTGTTAGCTTTCTCTGCGTTGGGTCCAATGTTGCAAACAGCTTGTTTTCCGCAAGCACATCCGCATCCGTCAAAAGATTCAAAAGGGTGGACTTCCCTGCATTGGTATAGCCAACAATTGCCGCAACGGTCTGTCCGTCCTTTTTTCTACGGCTGCGCAGAAGGTCACGATGCTTTTGTATCTCCGCAAGCTCATCGCTCAGTGACTCAATTCTTCTGCGGATATGACGGCGATCTGTCTCCAGCTTTGTCTCACCCGGACCGCGCGTACCGATACCGCCGCCAAGGCGTGAAAGCGCGCTGCCCATACCCGTCAGGCGCGGCAGCATATATTTAAGCTGCGCCAGCTCGACCTGAATTTTGCCCTCTTTTGTTTTTGCACGTGCAGCAAAAATATCCAAAATCAGCGCCGTGCGGTCAAGCACTTTTAAATCTGTCGCATCTGCAATATTTCGAACCTGCACCGGCGAAAGCTCATCATCAAAAATAACGGTCTCTGCGTGCAGTTCTGCCGCCGCATTTTTCAGCTCCTCCAACTTGCCTTCACCTAAGTATGCTGCATTGTCCGGCGATGGGCGGTTTTGAATCAGCACCCCAACCACCTCGGCACCGGCTGTATTGGCAAGCTCCTCTAGCTCCGCAATCGATTCTTCTGTTGTATCTAACAGCACATCCAAGCTGCCGGTATGTACACCGGCAAGGATAACACGCTCTCTTTTTTCTTCATTTTCGTACATATACGTGTCCTCATTTTTCTGAATTTATTATTAGTATACCATAATTTTTATAAGAAACATATACTTTTGCGAAAAAATTTAAAAAACACTTGCAAAACTGAAAAAATGTGGTATACTTAATGAGTATCATATTGAAAAAATTATTTAAGTTATTTAGGAGGGTATATTCGAATGGAAATCGCTAAGAATATAGTTATGGTACTTCATATTATCGCATGTGTTGTTTTGATTGCAGTTGTTCTTCTGCAGTCCGGCAAATCTGCCGGTCTTTCCGGTACAATCGCCGGCGGCGCTGAAACCTTCTTTGGTAAGAATAAAGGCCGTACAATTGATGCAATCTTAGGCAAGTGGACTGTTGCTTTTGCAGTTGTTTTCCTCGCTACAAGCGTTGCACTGTCCGTAATCGTTATGAGCCTTACTTCTGCACCGGCAACAGATGCAGGTAACACCTTAACAGATGAGCAGATGCAGCAGTTAATGGATTCCATGCAGGTCGAAACAGAAACCGATGCACCGGCTGAGACTGAAGCTGAAGCACCGGCTGCTGAGTAATTTATACGAACCAACAACAAAAGAGCTGTAAAAAACGATTTGTTTTTTTACAGTTCTTTTTTATTTTAATATAAGGGAATAGGAAAAAATGTTCAGAATGCAAAAACTGAGCAAACGCAAGATTTTTTCTTGCGTTTGGTTACCCGAAGACGTACATAAGTACGTCGAGTGGCGAAGGTTTTGCACTCGGGGCTTTTTTTACATTCCCTTTTCACGCTTTTTCGCCAAATTACATAGAATATAGTAAGATTCCAGGCGAAGGAGGTGGAATTATGTATATCTCTGACACCGAAACCACCCGTGCAACGGAAAGCGGTTGCGGTTGCGGCAGAAGTCTCATCGGTTGCGGCTGCGGTTACACAATTGTGCTGATACTTTTATCTGCATTATTTGCAGTTGCCCTCGGTCTCATTTTCGGTATCGTGTATGCGGAAACGCTGTTTACATCCCTCGCGATTATTATCGCAGCAGCCGTTCTGTTTGCCCTATTACTGATTATCTTTCTGTTGCTTCGGGCATGCTTCCGGCGCAGATGACGTAGCCTAAGCAAACGAAGAGTAAAACCGGTCTGAAATATAATTCAGACCGGTTTTATGTCCCCGTTTATGTATGCGGACCGTCGAGGACGCCGGTCCCTACAAATACGTTTTAAATTTATTCTACCCTTCCATATGGCGTGCAAAAAAACCCGCCGCTGCTTGCGCAAGCTTCTCGTCTGACTCACTGGATATTGCCTTTTCATCCGAGAAAAATACCACACTGCCAATCGTATCACCATCAGCAATAATCGGACAAACCACGCTTGCATAATGCTTGTCATTTCCATCCATCAGCGGTACAAGCTTCGATGTGCCGACTGCCTTTGTATAGCTTGTTTTGCTGCTCATCAGGCGCTCAAGCTCTGCACTAACCGGTTTTTCTAAAATCTCGCGTTTGGATGCACCGCTGACAGCAATAACGGTATCACGGTCGGTGATGCAGGCGGGAAGATTACTCGTTTTTGCCAAAGATTCGGCATATTGCATGGCAAACTCACCGAGTTCTCCGATGGGCGAATACTTTTTAAAAATCACCTCGCCGTCACGGTTGGTAAAAATCTCCAACGGATCGCCTTCACGAATACGCATTGTTCTTCTGATTTCCTTCGGGATAACCACCCTTCCCAAATCATCTATTCTTCTTACAATTCCTGTCGCTTTCATAATGCCGCTGCTCCTTTTAATCGAATTTACAACAGTATTATGTGTCGATGGAATTTTTTTATGTAAGAAAAAATTAGTAAACATTCGAAAATATTGTAAAAAGCACAAGAAAAAACTTCCTTGTGCTTTTAAATGGTATCCGATAATTACAAGCTCTGCATCGCTCGATTGTTTTTTTCGATTCTATACACGCTTTATTTCTCGCGCAACACTTCTTTAATATGCTCTACCGTCAGCTTCATCAGCTCAAAATCCGCATGATTGCAATACGGCTGTGGCTGACCGTACATAAACATAATTACCTCATAGCCGCCGCGGCATTTTACATCCTCTGTAATAAAGTAGCCTTCACTACCGTTTGCATTCGATAACGACAGCACGCGCTTATCTGCAAAGCAGCCGTCGATACGCATACCGATTTCGGAAAACAGCTCATACGGGAAGGAGGCAAAGACCAGATTGCCGAAGGCAACCACCGTCTGCTGTATCGGCGCGCCCACCAGCTCCGGCGCATTATTTTCGTATGCCGCAATTGTATCCAACGCATATTGGCGCAGGGCACCTTCAAAATTAACGACACGCTCTTTGTATTGTTCATAGAGTGCCTTCGCTTCCTCAAGTGGCATCCTTGCTTTGAGCGGCACAAGAATTTCCTTGCCATCGCAAACCAATTCCACCTCTTTATAGTCATAAATCTCTTTATAAATGCGCACGGCATCCTGCGCTGCAACATGACCGAGCTCCTCCGCATAGCGAAAACCCGTATACAAGCCGCCGGTTGTGTCGCCGTTAGAAAGACGCGGTCCGATATCGCCCTCCGGACCGTTAAAGAATGCAGTAATTGCGCCGCTCTGATCCTCCAATTGGTCTGTCATAAAGCCCGACCAGTCACGGGTGATTTCCAAATTTCTGCCCGCCGCCGTACCGTGACAGCCGTAATGAATCATATTGGCTACAACCGTACCTTCTTCATTTTTAAAGGAAACAACTGTCATTCTCGGGTTAAATGCCCCCCACGGATTCTGACCGAGCACAATACGGTTTTCCTTGGTCAGTTCGCGGCGATTTACGCCCACATAGCTGTTACCGCTTGCCGTACCTACCGTAACCGCCTGTGTATTATTTACAGCCTGCTCGATTGCCTTCAGGATACCCGGAATCAAAATGCCGTCGCAGTATTTCTTGTCAATACCGCCCCAACCCGCATGACCGTTCGTGTTCGGGCCGGAATGCGTATGCGTTGCGCTGATAATACACTTCTGCTTCGGGATACCGAATTTCTCCGATATCTGCGCAATCACCTCTGCCGTCATTGCGGTGTTTAAAAGACATACCGTTACGGAAATCATCAGCGCCTGCGCTTCGCCCTGCTTAAAATAAAATGCAGTCGCCGTCAAATCATCCGCCAAAGCGTTTGAAAACACGTCCGGCGAATAGCCGTAAAGCTGACCACCGATTTTCGGTGTGATAATTTCACGGGCAACACCCATATACAGTTTTTCCATATTTACCCCTCCTAAATTTTCTCTTTGTGTTCATTATATAGTGCACTCTGCATATTTAAAAGGGCTTTTTTTCTTTTATAATTCGCAAAAATTCTATTTTCATTGACACGCAAAACAAAATATAGTATTCTGTTTACAAGGATGTGAGAATTGATGCTTCACCAAAAGTTATTAACCGGGCAAACGCCCTTCTACGCATCGATCGGTACTGCAAGCGCCTTCCCGCTGCACCGGCACCCGGACATTGAAATCAGCTATTGTCAAAAAGGCAGCTATAAAATTGTTATCAACAATCAAATGCATACCATCAG
>JAFQPV010000157.1 GCA_017411585.1 Clostridia bacterium
ATACTTCCATTGCCGGTTTCTTTTATAAATATTTCATAATTTCCCGATGCAGGTTTTCCGCATAATAAGCAAAGCCTTCATCATTTGGATGTAGCCGTGCATCGTGGTAGAGCGCCGTGTCATGCGGCACCAAGTCGCGCCCCGGTATCACCGTCACAGTTGCAAAGTCCTTCGTGTTTTCGCAAATGTGTCTTTCCAAATCCGAAAACGGTCCGAGCGGACGCTCTGTATCCTCATCCGCACGCCAGATTGGCGTTATGGCAAAAATTTTCGCATTCGGGTATTGCTTTGAGAGCGCACCGTAGAACGCACGCACATCCGCACAGTACTTTTCTGCTGTCTTCTTGCCCCAGTCATTCGAGCCGTAGGCAACCGTGATATACTCCGGATTAAACTCCGCCTCGTCCGTACACTGTGCAAGTGCCGGGAAGAATGTATCGCCGCCGATGCCTTTGTTTCTCGCCTCCGCATCCAGCATTTCGGAAAGGCGTACTGCATAGGAGTTTTTCTGGCGAAGCGCCGTAACCCCATGTGTAATCGAATCGCCGAACATCAGCATTTTTTTACTTGGACGAAGTGGCTTTATGTACGCACCATCTTCTACCGAAAGCTCTGCAATTCTTGCACAAGCCTGCCACGGCAGGTAAATGCGCACCGTCTTTACCCCTGTGCCAAGCGCATAGCTTTCATTAAATTTCCCTTCAATGCCGTCCGTCGGCCAGGTGGAAATGCTGCCGACCAAAGCATCGCCGGCATACACATCGAGCGCAAAGCCCTTGCTTTTGCTGCCCGGCGAAATGCTGACACCGATCTGCAGGTTTTCCGCATCCGTTTCAAACACAAGGCGAATGCCTGCACTTGCCGCGGTTTTCATATAAAATTCAGCGCTTGTTTCCTTGTATGCCTGCTCCTGCGCCGGCGTAAATCGGTGCAAAAACACGCCATCTGCTTCCTCGGTTGCATAGGCTACCCCGATAGCAACAGCCTGAATTTCCTCAAAAGTAAGCTTTTTCATTTATATACACCTCCAAATTAAAACTTTGTATCCTTTAATTTTTCTCCTCACACAAACGGATAAAATACTCAAAAATCGCACTGCCGTCAACGGTGTCGTCGCGCTTTCTCGTGCAGCACATCCGCTCCGGATGCCACTGCACACCAAAAACCGGCAGTTTCTCGGGCTCGTAGCCTTCAATCACACCGTCGGAGGCGCGCAAGGTTACAAAAAAGCCGTCCGCCAAGTCCTGTACCGCCTGATGATGCCAGCTGTTGACGGTAAAGCTTTCTCCGTAGAGCTTTTCTGCAATACTGCCCTTTTGTGCTGTGACCTCATGTACAATATCGTGCCCTGCAAGCACTGTGCTGTGCTCTAAGGCATTCGGCAAATGCTGCACAAGCGTGCCGCCGAAGATGACATTTAAAAGCTGATGTCCGCGGCATATGCCGAAAATCGGCTTGCCTGCCTTTAGAAAGGCTTCCACCAATGCAATTTCCGCCGCATCGCGCGCTTCATCCATATTGACTGCACCGTCTACCGCTTCGCCGTATCGCGCAGGATGCACATCCACGCCGCCGCAGACAATTAACCCGTCATACTCTGTCGAAGCTGCCGGGCAATACATACGCGTCGGCTCTGCGCCGCACGCGCGGATTGCATCAACATACAGCGCGTAGCTTTCCGGGTTGTTATCGGTAGACAATAAAATTTTGACACCCATTTTACAAACTGCACCCCTTCACCTCTGCTACGCCGTCCTCGCGGTATACGATGCGGTCGCCCGAAGAAAACAGACTGTCCATATAATCCAGATAGTCTTTCGCCGATGCAAATTCCGGCACAAAGCTTTCTTTAATTTCCTTTGCGCGTACAGCGCCATCCTTTAAAAGCAGCTCCAGCATTTTAAGCTGCCATTTTGCCGAGGTCACACAAGCGAGCTCCGGATTTGCAATGCGGTAATTGTCGCCATGCGAGATGCCCTCTGCGCCCGGACAGTACGGATGCACCACCGGCAAAATGCCCGACAAATCGCCCATATCCGTGCTGCCGGAGCCAACCACAGGCGTGTATGTACACGGCAGGTCGATTTCCTTTGCCGCATCCAGCACGAGCTGCTTCATACCTTCCGAATTCTTCAGCGGTGCATAGCCCGGAGAATCTATAATTTCAACATTTGCACCGAGCGACAGTGCCGCACCGCAAAGCGCACGGTTAACCTTTTTGTTTGCTTCTTCAATTGCTTTAAAGGTTTTGCCGCGTACATAGCTTTCCAAAATCACTTCGTCCGGAATGGCATTCACTGCGCCACCGCCCTTGGTGACAATCGGGTGTACGCGGATAATATCCTGCTCTGCAAAGGTTTCGCGGATGGCGTTAATCGCCGAAAGCCCCTGCGTTGCCGCATACAATGCATTGCAGCCGTTCCATGGTGAGCCGCCTGCGTGCGCAGATTTCCCCTTATAAATAATGCGTTTTGCCATACAGCCGACAGAGCCGTCGCGCAAGCTGGCTTCCTTGCCCTGCGTTGTATGCACCATCAGCGCAATGTCCACGCCGTCAAAATAGCCACGGCGCAAAAATTCGCTCTTGCCGCCGAAATAATGGATTTTACCCTCCGCAATCAGCTTGGAACGGTACTCAATCTCAATCAGCTCCTCCGCCGGCACTGCGCAAAGACGAATTTTTCCGCAAAGCCCGTCTAATGCACCTTCCGTCTTCAATGCAGCCGCAATGCCGAAAAGCGCCGCACTCTGCGCCGCGTGACCGCAGCAGTGCACTGCGCCTGTCTCGGGGTCTGCCTCCGGATGCGTCGGACAAAGCAGCGAATCCATTTCGCCCAAAACCAAAATTTCCGGACCCGGTCTTCCGGTATCTACCACGCAATAAAAGCCCGGAATATCGCCTGCCTTTACAAGCTCGTAGCCGAGCGCTTCAAATTTCTCTTCCAGATATGCGCTCGTTTTTACCTCTCTGTAGCCCGTCTCCGGGTTTTTCCAGATGTAATCGAGTGCCTCCAAAATCAAAGCCTTGTTCTTTTCTGCCGCCGAAATCAGCTTGCTCATAATAAAACGCCTCCGTTAATTTTGTTTTTGTACCATTTTATATTCATCATAGAAACGGTAGTACGGGCAAGCGCGCCGCGCACCGCCGTATACACTTGCCATCTCATCCTCATCAAAATTGACAAGGCAGATGTAAGCGTCCATTTCTTCATCGTAGTCATAGTATGCACAGGTTTCACACTGCGTTATTTTCTTTTTCTCCTGCATTTTCATCACCGTTTTTTATTTTATCACATAGCTTTAAAAAAGTAAACAATACTTGATTTTTTGCACTCGGCGTAGTACAATACATCCTTGTGGGGTGAAATTATGCAATATTTATGGGTAATATTTGTCGTCATCTACAGCTTTTTAAAAGGCTCGCGCGACGGTATGAAAAAGGCGGCGCTGAAAAAAAGCTCGTCGACGGAAATTCTGTTTTTTTACACGGTACTCGGTTTTATTTTTACAATTCCGTTTTCCGCAGGTGCTTTTAATGTTGCACCGATATTCATTTTCTGGTCGTTTGTAAAGGCCGGCGTTGTCAGCATCGCGTGGCTGTTTGCGATGTGGGCATTAAAGGAAATGAGCGTCAGCCTCTACGGCATTATGGACCTATCGCGCGTCGTGTTTTCCACGCTGCTCGGCGTATTCGCACTCGGCGAGAGCATGACCTGGGCAAAATGCATTGGTCTCGTGCTGGTCATCACCGGTCTTTTGCTGGTCAACCTAAAAAAGAACACCGCAACCAAGGGCGTAACCCTCGTTACGCTGACCGCCGCGCTGTTAAACTGCTTTTTTAATGCCATTTCCGGCACGATGGACAAAATTTTAATGCAGTATATGACCTCTGCGCAGCTGCAGTTTTGGTTTATGCTTTTCTCCGCGGCAATTTACGGCGTTATCCTGCTTTGCCGCAAAGAGAAAATATCCTTAAAATCCATTAAAACCAACTACTGGATTCCGCTGATGAGCCTTTCGCTCGTTGTCGGTGACCGCCTTTTATTCGAGGCAAATGCCGACCCTGACAGCCAGGTTACGTTAATGACCATCATCAAGCAATCCTCCGTGTTTGTCACCGTACTGACCGGATGGCTGTGCTTTAAAGAAAAGCATATTTTATACAAGCTGATGTGCACAGCAATTGTATTGGCAGGCATATTTGTTGCCTTGCTGTGGTAGAAAAAGCAAACAAACAAAAGCCTTCTCTCAAATCAATTGAGAGAAGGCTTTTTTGATTAGTTTCTGTTCATATATTCTGTAATGTTGCCGATACCGCTGAGCACTTCCTGTGTATCGCCGTTTCTGACAACAAGTGTCGGTGCCTGCGTGATGCCAAGCGATTTTGTCAGCTCTGCCATTTCTTCTGCATCCACTTTTTCAAAGTGGATGCCGGCACCCGTCAGCATCGTTGCTGCGATTTTACAGTTCGGACAGGTTTTGGTTGTAAAAAGCAGTGTCTGCTCTACAGCCGGCGCACTCTTCGGTGCATCCTCTACGCGAATCGGGTCAGCCGGCGCGCGCAGTTCGGATTTTTCAAGGTCGTATACCTTTCTATCCTTGAATTCCTGACTCTTACCGTCATTCCAGTTCTGTACCGGACGGTAGTAACCGGTGATACGGCTATATACCTCTGTCTTTTCGCCGCACTGCGGGCAGGTATACACCTCACCGCTCAAGTAGCCGTGGTTTTTACATACGGAATACGTCGGCGACAATGTGTAGTACGGCAAACGGTGATTTTCCGCAATCTTACGTACCAATGTAGCCGCTGCCTTCCAATCCGGCAGCTTCTCGCCGAGGAACGCGTGGAATACAGTACCGGAGGTATAAAGCGTCTGCAAATCATCCTGAATAGAGAGCGCTTCAAAGATATCATCCGTGTAACCAACCGGCAAATGAGAGGAGTTGGTGTAATACGGTGTGCCGTTTTCATTTGCTGTAACGATATCGCCGAACTGCTCTACATCGTGCTTTGCAAGACGATATGAGGTCGACTCAGCCGGTGTAGCCTCCAGGTTATAGAGGTCGCCGTATTTTTCCTGATAGTCGGACAGACGCTCGCGCATATGATTTAATACATCCTGCGAGAACTTCTGTGTCTTTTCATTGGTCATATCCGCCTTAATCCACTTTGCATTCAGACCGGCTTCATTCATGCCCACCAAGCCGATGGTCGAGAAGTGGTTTTCGAATGTGCCGAGATAACGCTTGGTATATGGATACAGACCCTCATTTAAGAGTTTTGTAATAACCGTACGCTTAATCTTTAAGGAACGCGCGGAAATATCCATCAGGTTATCGAGTCGTGCATAGAATTCCTGCTCATTTTCAGACAGGTATGCAATACGCGGCATATTGATGGTAACAACGCCGACAGAACCGGTGCTTTCACCACTGCCGAAGAAACCGCCGGACTTTTTACGCAGCTCGCGCAAGTCCAAACGCAGGCGGCAGCACATACTGCGCACGTCGCTCGGCTCCATATCACTGTTGAGATAGTTGGAGAAGTACGGTGTGCCGTACTTAGATGTCATCTCAAATAAAAGCTTGTTGTTCTCCGTTTCGGACCAGTCGAAATCGCGCGTGATGGAGTAGGTCGGAATCGGGTACTGGAAGCCGCGACCGTTTGCGTCACCTTCGATCATAATCTCGATGAACGCCTTGTTGATCATATCCATCTCTGCTTTACAGTCTTTATACTTAAAGTCTACTTCCTTACCGCCAACGATACAGTTCTGCTCTGCAAGGTCTGCCGGAACTGTCCAGTCGAGTGTAATGTTCGAAAACGGCGCCTGTGTACCCCAACGGCTCGGAATGTTTACACCAAATACGAAGGATTCGATGCACTTCTTTACTTCATAGTAGGAAAGGTTGTCCACCTTAACAAACGGCGCAAGATAGGTGTCAAACGAAGAAAAAGCCTGCGCGCCTGCCCACTCGTTCTGCATGATGCCAAGGAAGTTCACCATCTGATTGCACAGTGTCGACAAATGACTTGCCGGCTTGGATGTAATCTTACCGTTTACGCCGCCGAGACCCTCTTGAATGAGCTGCTTTAACGACCAACCTGCACAGTAACCTGTCAGCATGGAAAGGTCATGGATATGAATATCTGCGCGGCGATGTGCATTTGCAATATCGTCATCGTAGATTTCAGACAGCCAGTAGTTTGCGGTAATTGCACCGGAGTTGGAAAGAATCAAACCACCAACGGAATATGTAACCGTGGAGTTCTCCTTTACGCGCCAGTCCGTAACCTTTACATAGCTGTTTACCAAATCCTTGTAGTTTAATAAGGTTGCCTTCGTTGCGCGCACCTTCTCACGCTGACGGCGGTAAAGAATATATGCCTTTGCAACATCGGCATAGCCGCCCAAAATAAGTACAGACTCTACGCTGTCCTGAATGTCCTCCACCTTAATAACGTCATTTTTAATTTTCGGCTCAAACTCAGCTGTAACTTTGAGTGCAAGCAAATCAATCACACTCGGATGATACTGCTTACCCTGTGCATCAAATGCTTTCGTGATTGCAGCGCTAATCTTCGCAATATCGAATTCCACAAGTGCGCCGTCACGTTTCATAACCTGATACATCTTGTATACCCCCACTTTCTCAAAATTTTTCGGATTTTCGCTCCGTCTGGCGTTTATTATGTAAAAATAAAAAGGCACCCTCCCACCTACCGCTGCCGGAAAAAGCGGGATTGTACCCATTATAACACTACTATATTTTGTTGTCAATATATTGTGTAAAAAATTTTTTAAAACCACAATATTTTGTTATATGCCCCGCAAATGCACCTCTCCAACAAACGGAGCAACTACTTCGGAAAACGCCTGTAAATCCGCATCTGCAGGGGCGTGCAACCCGCTCTGTATCACGGTTTCACCATCCCTGAACGCTGCCAGATAATAGCGTTTTGCGCCAGAAATCCACTTGCCTATATCCACTATATCTTGTGGTGTATGAAATTCTGCCACTACAGTTGTACGGAACTCATAATCCACTTTTCCTGAAAGTAAATACGCAATACTCTTTTCTATGTTGGCAGTATTGAAATTCTCAATTCCGACAGTTATGCCGTACTTTTCTTTCGAATTTTTCACATCCATTGCCACATAATCAACCAGGCCTTTTTCACAAAGCGCAATCAGCTTGTCGGGCAGCGTTCCGTTCGTATCGAGCTTTACGGCATACCCCAAATCCTTAATCTTTCGGATAAAGTCCTCAATGTCCGGCTGCAAAAGCGGCTCACCGCCACTGATGCACACCCCGTCCAGGATGCCGCTGCGCTTTTTTAAAAACGCAAAGAATTCTTCCTCCGTTACCTCAGGCGCATGATTGTCAAGCACAAGCGGCCCATTATGGCAAAACGGGCAGCGCAGGTTACATCCGCCCGTAAACAACGTGCACGCCATCTTACCCGGGTAGTCGTTTAAGGATAATTTAATTAAACTGCAAATCTGCATATGCTTCACTCCTCACTTTTCTATTGTAACCCAGCAAAACTGCACTGTCAAGCAATTGACTTTAAAGAAAAAATCCTCTATACTAATAGAAAAGGAGCGATTTGCATGAAATTGAAAAAAAGCCTTCTGCGCATCGGCTGCGCGGCACTTTGCCTCATCCTCGTATGCGGCATTGCCGTTTTCTGCTTAAATGCCGTTGTAATACATACAGCAGAAAAATATTTTTTAACGCAAGAGGAAGCTGCAATCCCTGCAGACTTTGACTGTATATTAGTGCTTGGTGCAGGCGTGTACGAAAGCGGTGCACCTACTTGGATGCTGCGTGACCGGTTAAATACCGGAATCGCACTCTACAAAGCCGGCGCTTCAAGCAAGCTTTTAATGAGCGGCGACCACGGGCGCAAAAGCTACGATGAGGTGAACTCTATGAAGGACTTTGCCATAAATGCAGGTGTGCCTTCCGAGGATATTTTTATGGACCACGCCGGCTTTTCAACCTACGAAAGTATGTACCGTGCGCGCGACATTTTTCAGGCAAAACGCATCTTGATTGTAACGCAGCGCTACCACTTGTACCGCGCAGTCTATATTGCGCGTGCTTTGGGGTTAGACGCTTACGGCATAGAAACGCCGCCGCAGGTCTACGGCGGAGAAACCATGCGCGAAATCCGCGAAATCTTAGCGCACGTCAAGGATGTTTTTACGGCGTTTTTCAAACCGGCGCCGACCTTCTTAGGTGAAACGATTCCCGTCAGCGGGGACGGCAATTTAACAAATGATAAGTGAGGAAATTGAAATGAACATTAAAATTTTAGATGCCTCCAC
>JAFQPV010000158.1 GCA_017411585.1 Clostridia bacterium
GGAAATCCATATTGTCCGAAGTAGTGGTGTAATAAAGCGGCATCAAGTCAACCGCTTCACCGAGCTCCGGATGGAAGTGCGGACAGCTTGCCGCAAACGACATATCGAATGCAAGCTTGGACACCTCGCGGTGGTCAATCATATAATCGTTCGGTGCGTGTGTGATAATCAAATCCGGCTTTGCTTCACGGATGATTTTGAGCACACGCATTTTTTGGTCTTCGTCTGCCGCATTTACGGTTAAGTCGCCGATGTCTGCGGTTACACATTCAAAGCCAACCATCTTGGATGCCTTCACGGCTTCCTTTCTGCGGATGTCGCGAAGCTCATCCGGCATAATCACCATATGCCCCATATTGCCGTTGGCAACATGGCAGTTGATGATGGTGTGACCGGCTTTTTTCATCTTTAAAAGTGTGCCTGCACAGTGCAGTTCCATATCGTCCGGATGGGCGAGTAATGTTAATACGCGCATGGTTTTCCTCCTTAGTTACACTCAGCTACGAGCGGACCTGCAAGCTCGTTTAAGTAGAAAAGCTTACCCGGCATAGTCGGAATAAAGGTCGATGTGATGTGCATATCCGGACCGTAGTGCAGTGTAGTGAGGAAGCTCATACCCTGCCAGCCCATGCCGCGGCCGAGTGCACCGTCGCAGCCGCCGATAATCTTGTCAGCCTGCAGGAAAAGACCAGGGCCGATGGTGTTGGCTCTGCACGGAACGAGGGTTGTGCGGCTTTTAAAGCTTGTGATAGCGTTTTGCTCAATGGTGAGCGGATGCAGCTTTGCGCCGAGGCGATACGGTGCCTTTTTCCATTCCTCTACGCTTGCGTAGTCTGCTGCAAAGTGCGGCTCCCAGAATGCGATATGGCAAACTCTGCCGATACCGAATACCAAAAGAAGCTTTGCGCCCTCAGCCTTGAGTGCGGCAATCTTTTCCGGATAAGTCGGTAAGTTTTCCTTTGTTGCGAAGTTGCGCTGTGCCGGCGGAATTGTGTTTTCGCCGAGCTTGTCAAAGAAAGCTTCCTTCATGGAATACTCAAACGAAGCCGGATTGTCGTTCGGCAATGTATTGCCTTCGCCGTCAGCCCACTCATCCATATTAAAGGTGTATACATGGTCGCACTTTACATTCCAAGCCTTTAAGAAGTATACTGCCCATTTGTACATACCCATCGGGCCAACCGGCAGAATCATGGCGAGCTTTTCGCCGTTGTCGCGTGCTTCCTTGATGGCAAGCGCGATTTCATGGCCCATCAGTGTGTCAAATTCGTAGATGTTTTCGCACGCTACCGGTGTAAAATCCTTGTGCCAGAAGTCCTCGCGGGTAACACCCTTTTCACAGCATGCGTCGATTTTTGCAATGTCCCAACCCTTCGGGAAGAAATCCTCACACAAGCTGCCTTTCACTGTGCTTAAAAAATCCATTTCATTTCTCTCCTTTTATAAAATTTAAATTCTTTCTTTTATAAATGCCATAATTTCGTCATAGCTTTTAATGCCTGTGGTTGCACCCTTTTCCATTACGCAGTGTGCGCCGGTTGCGTTTGCAAAGAGCACACACTCCTCCATAGAGAGGTCGCGTGCGTGCGCTGCCAAAAAGCCGGAACAGAAGCTGTCGCCCGCGCCGGTGGTATCCACAGCCTTGACACCCTTAAATGCAGGTAAAATCTTACCCTTGCTTTCGCCTTCTTGTTGATAGAAGCAGCCGTCACCGCCCATTTTGATGACGATGTTCTTTGCGCCGTTTTTGATAAACTCGTCTGCCATTGCCTGTACATCGTCCTTTTGCGCGATGCATTTTGCTTCGTCGATGCTCGGCATAAAGTAGTCGAGGTATTTCAGACACGGGTTGACAATCTCGCCCCATCTGCCGGATGCATCGTGGCAAACATCCAAGAAGGTTGTTTTGCCCATTTCTTTACAGCGCTTCAAAAATTCTGCCGTCTGTGCGCCGTCGAAGGTGCTTAAAAGGAAGGTACCGGTTACAAATACGCTGTCGCATTCTTCGATAATCGACCAGTCTACATCGTCAATGGAGAATACCGCGTTTGTGCCGACCGTATGGAAAAACGAGCGTTCTGCCGCTGCATCAATCAGCAATACCGATGCCGAGGTTTGCACGCTGTCGTCGGTCTTTAAGCCCTTATCGCTTACGCCTGCTTTTACAAGGCACTCGCGCAGGTAATTGCCGAATACATCGCCGCCGACTTTGCCGATGATGTACGCCTCGTTACCGAGCTTAGTTAAGTTGATAGATGCGGTCATTGCGTTACCGCCGGAATGAATGGTGATGGAATCCACCTTTTCCAATGCGCCCTTTTCCGGCATCTTTGCCACCGGCTGTACAATGACATCGGCAACTAAAATGCCGACACAAGCTACTTTTTTCATAATAAAAACCTCCTCACAGGGAATATAAATTTTTGTTTTAATCTATAAGCTTCTGCCTGAAAACAGAGTACACTAAAACACGACCGTATTATAGCACACAATTTTTTTGTTTTCAATGCCGAAACATATTTAATTCTTCGCAAAAATTCATTGGTTTCTCTATAAGTCATTATACAACAAACAAACGGGAATGTATTTATCAATACAAACGCAAAATTTATCTTTTCTTCCGATATAGGGAATGTAAAAGCCGTATACAACCCCTGTATACGGCTTTTATTCGTCTTTTATTCCACAGTAACGGATTTGTTTTTAGATTTTTCCATTTTGTCCGGTGTGAGAAAATTGACTTTTCCTTCGTGGTAGTATATAATGATGACAAGAATTTCGTTTGTGCACGGAGGCAAATATGTTTAAGCTTCAGCCGATACAAATTCATATCCAGCTGCGCGGCTTTCACAGCATTTACTATTTTGAGCACGGCAAGCACTTTACCCATACGCCCGAACAGCACGATTTTTGGGAAATGGTGTATGTAGACCGCGGCAATATCGTCGCCCTTGCAGACAATGTCGGCTATCCGATGCAGGAGGGACAGGTTATTTTTCATACGCCGGGTGAGGTGCACGCGCATGTTTCCGACCGCCACGGCGCAAACAATATGCTTGTCATTTCCTTTTCTGCAGAGGGCGAGCAGCTGAAATTCTTTAATAAAAAAATCTTTACGCTGGACAAGGTGGCAAAAAAACTGCTTTCGCTGTTTATCGCGGAGGCGAAAAATGCGCTCGGTAAAATCCCGAGCCGCTACGAGGATAAATCCGACTTAGACTTTTCCCACGAGCAGTTTGCCGCTTCGCAGATGATGAGCTGTTATTTTTGCGAGTTTTTGATTCATTTGATACGTGTTGGTGAGGAACAGAGCAATAGACTGACAGCGAGCGCCGAGGCGCACAGCATTGCGCAAAACTCCTTGGCGGAGTTGATTGAAAGCTACTTAAAGCAGAATTTGTATAAACCGCTTGTCTTGCAGGATGTGTGCGATCATTTTCTGCTCGGCAAATCGCAGCTTTGCTCGATTTTTAAACAGTATACGGGCAAAAGCCTGATGGCATACTATGCGGATTTAAAGATGCAGGAAGCGAAAAAGCTTTTGCGCGAGGAGCAAATGAGTATCGGTGAAATTGCGGAGGCGCTTGGTTTTTCCGGTATCCATATTTTCTCGCGTGCCTTTAAAAAAGCGACCGGCTTTTCGCCGACCGCGTATAAAAAGAGTGTGTTGTATTAAAAACGGGTGTAAGGTTTTCTTACACCTGTTTTTTTAATGCATTTTCCGGTATTCCATCGGGGAAACACCGTAGAGCTTTTTGAATATGCGCGAAAAATAGAGACTGTCCTCAAAACCGAGCGATTCGGCAATATCGGCAATCTTTAAGTTCGTATCGGTGAGCATGGTGGTGCTTTTGCTTAAAAGCAAATCCGTATGATACTTTTGCGGCGTTTTGCCGGTCTTTTGCGTAAAGCGGCGGATGAAGTAGTATTTGCTTAAGCCGCACAGCTTCGCAAGCTCGTCATTTGACAGTTTGTTTGTATAATATTCGTTAATATAGGTAATGGCGTTATCGATGGCATCCGGTGATTGCGATGCCTTAGTCAGCGGCAACTCGGCAATGGTGGACAAAAGCTTGCCCTGGATATAGTATTGATTTTCCTCCATCGCATCGGCATAGTGCATCACGATTTCGCGGCAAAAGGCGATAAACGGCTCGCAATAGCCGATGTCAAACGCGTTTTCGGTGACGGCTGCAAGCATTTCTGTAAAGGCGCTGCCAATAAAGTGAATCCAGTAGTAGTCTGTGCTTTCTGCGATTACGCGGTAATCCTGCGGCGTATGCGGGCGATATAAGTACAGCGTGCCTGCACCGTAGGCATTGTCGCCAATCTGCAGCGCGCCGGATTTTATGTAAATGAGTTGAAAGTCTGCGCGGCCTTCGCTGCGCACGGTATGGACACTGGTGTCCGCACCTTCGTACCAGCCGCAGCTGTTGAGATGTATGTACACATCTGTAGGCTCGAGTATGCGGAAAAAGTTTGCGGTATTGTAAAAAAGCATCGTATCCCCCCTTTTTGTTTAGCATATACCCAAAAAGCACTTTTGTCCATAGAAAAGCATTATTTTCATATTGAAAAAATTTCCCGGTTTGCTATACTGTAGGTAAAGGAGTGAACGAAATGAGAGAGAAGATACTTTTTAATGAGGATTGGATATTCCACGAAGGTGAGATTGAAGAGGGGCTGCCGAAGGATAAAGGTCCGATTTATCATCAGGCAAAGACGGAGCATAAAATTTGGGGACCTGCCTCTGTTTATTTTCACGATAAGGCGGATGACTATACCTCGAAAAAGGATCACAACTGCTTAAAGTGGGAGAGTGTAACCCTGCCGCACGATTATATTATAAAGCAAGAGCCAAAGGAAGAAAACAACAATACCTTAGGCTATTTTAAATATGAAAATGCATGGTACAGAAAGCATTTTACCCTGCCGAAGGCAGATGACGGCAAGAGAATTACACTTTTGTTTGAAGGCGTTGCAACGGAGGCAGAGGTGTTTTTAAACGGCTGTCCGCTCAAACACAGCTTCTGCGGCTACACGCCGTTTGAGGTAGACATTACGGACTTTGTGCGCTTTGATGAAGATAATGTGCTTGCCGTACACGTTGGGGCACAAAAGCACGAGGGCTGGTGGTACTCCGGTGCGGGGATTTACCGCCACGTTTGGCTGATGAAGACCAATCCGGTGGCAACGGATTTGTATGGCGTTTTTGTCTATCCGAAGCGCTTGGAAAATAAGACCACTTGGGATATAAATTTTGAAACCACCGTGCGCAATGATGAATACACACCGGTGTGTGTACAGGTAAAAAGCGATGTATACGATGCAGACGGCGTGCTTGTGGCGACTGCGCAGGGTGAAACGGAAATTGCAGTGTGCGATAAGGGAACGGCAAAGTATAAGACGAGCATCGAAAATCCGCACCTTTGGGACATTGACGACCCGTATCAGTACAGCGTAAAGACGGAAATTGTCTTAAACGGTGCAGTGGTGGATGTGACGGAAACGAAGATGGGTTTTCGCACCTACTACGCAACGGCGAATGACGGATTTTACTTAAACGACCGCTATTTGAAAATCAAGGGCGTTTGCGCGCATCAGGACTGCGGTCTTTTAGGAAAGGCGGTGGCAGATAATGTGAACCGCTATAAAATTGAAATGCTTAAGGAAATGGGCGCAAACGGTTACCGCTGCAGCCACTATCCGCAAAACGAAGCGATTATGGATGCACTCGATGATTTGGGCTTTATCGTGATGGCAGAAACACGCTGGTACTCCTCAAGTGATGAGGCGCGCGAGCAGCTTGCAATGCATATAAAGCGCGACAGAAACCGACCGAGCGTGTTCTTCTGGTCCATCGGTAACGAGGAAGCATACCACATTTTGCCGCAGGGTAGAAAAATCGGAAAACATTTGAAGGCAGAAATTTTAAAGCACGATACAACGCGCCTGATTATGACGGCAGCGGACAAAGACCCGCTTGAGGTTACTGTATCGGATGAGCTGGATTTGGTGGGCATCAACTACAACCTGCCAAGGTATGATGCGGCGCACGAGAAATATCCGACGATGCCGATTTTTGCATCGGAGTGCTGTGCAACCAGCTCGACGCGCGGCTGGTATTTTGATGATTGCCCGGACAGAGGGTATATGTGCGCCTTTGATAAGGATACGGTACCGCATTGGTTTATGGGCAGAGAGCACACGTGGAAGTTTTTGATGGAGCGAAAATATGTGCTCGGCGGCTACCAGTGGGACGGCTTTGAACACCGCGGCGAAACTGTGTGGCCGCGCCTTTGCTCGCAGGCAGGTGCAATTGATTTGTTCCTGCA
>JAFQPV010000159.1 GCA_017411585.1 Clostridia bacterium
GCTTTTGTCAGCTCGCCTGCGAATATATTCCGGCAGAATATCCGGGCACAGGAGATACCTTTGCCAGCGTACTGACCGGTGCGCTGCTACAAAAAAATGATGTGGATATGGCGATTACACGTGCGGTCAATTTTGTATCTGCTTGTATCCGTGCCACCTACGAAGCTGGCTGTATTCCACGCGATGGTGTGCTTTTGGAAAAGTTTTTACACACACTCGCCGACACCCCTGCCAAATCCGCATGTAAAGATTTATAGGAGTGAAGTAATATGCATACTACAAAAAAACTTACGTTCGCTGCAATTATGGCGGCACTGACCTTCATTGCAACACGGTTTACACAAATTCCAATCGGCGCGCTCGGCTATGTTCACGCCGGCGATGCCCTCGTGCTTTTGTGCGCCTTTATACCGGGCAGTACATACGGCATCCTCGCAGCCGGCATCGGTTCGATGCTTGCCGATATCACAAGCGGCTATATGATTTATGCTCTGCCAACCTTTATCATCAAGGCGTTGATGTGCCTGTGCGTTGTTCTGCTTTCAAATAAGCAAAAACCGCTCAGCTATCGCACTATACTGGGTATGGTGCTCGGCTGTATCCTTATGATGCTCGGCTATTTTATCTTTGACTATTTTGTAATGGGCTACCGCGAGCTTGCCGTCGTGCAAATGATTTTTGCCAGTTGGACACAGGCAGTATTCGGTCTGGTCTGTGCGTATGTGCTGCTTGTTGCCCTGGTAAAAGCCAAAGCATTAAAATTCTTCAGATAATTCAAGAAGCGAATTTAATTCTTTAGATTCGCTTCTTTTTTGTTTAAACGCTTTGAAATGGTGGTATATATAAATATAGGGAAGCTTTCCCTACTTCCAGAGGTAAGGAGATGACGATATATGAAATTTATAATCACAGGCAGAAAAATCGATGTAACAGAAGGCATGAAAGACAGAATTTACAAAAGACTCGGTAAGCTGGAAAAGTACTTCAAGAGCGAGCCGGAAGCAAAGGTCACCATCCGCACCGTAAAGGATGATCAGATTATTGAAGCAACGATTTTCGATAACGGTGTAATGTACAGAGCCGAAGAACGCGACGCGGATTTGTATGTCGCAATCGATAAAATCGTAGATGTAATTGAGCGCCAGCTCAGAAAACACAAAACACATCTGGAAAAGAAATTAAAGAAAGGTGCTTTTGATATCCCATATGAAGGCCCTGCACCGATTGAAGAAGAAAAAGAATTAAAGGTTGTAAAAGTAAAGCGCTTCGCTTTCAAACCAATGAGCGTAGAAGAAGCCATCCTGCAAATGGAGCTTTTGGGCCATGACTTCTTTGTGTTTGACAACGCAGATGACGGCGGTGTTGGCATCGTATATAAGCGAAAAGACGGAAAATACGCTTTAATTGAACAAGAAGTATAACGAAAAAAACACAAAGTACCCGGCTTGGGCGCCCAAGCGGGGTACTTTTTCTATGTAAAATTATAAAACGCCAATCAAATCTAATCCGAACACAAACAAAAACACGGTGAATACGCAAAATGCCGTTGTCGATGCAACAATCTGCCCGGCAAGCGCATCGTCTGCACCCATCTGCTGTGCCATCGCATAGGAGGACACTGCCGTCGGCGATGCAAAAACAGAAATCAGAATCGCAATATCCACACCGCGGAATCCAAGCAAAATCGCAATCGTCAAAAACACCAACGGTACAAAAACGAGCCTTGCCGCTGTAACGAGCAGCACGCGAATGGAATTTTTCTTTAAAAGTGCAAAATCAAGAGACGCACCAAGTACAATCAGTGCCAGCGGTGTCGCAATTTTCGCCACATCGGAAACCGCCGTTTCCAAAAACTTCGGCAGCTTCAAACCGATGGCAGTCGACAAAATACCGAGCGCCGATGCAATGATAAGCGGATTGGTGACAATGCCTTTTAAAATCTTTTTGATATCCGGTTTGCCGTGGCGAAATACCTCAAGCGAAATTACAGCAAGAAAGTTAAACAGCGGCACAACAAACGCCACAACCACCGCAACCTTGCCGGCAGCGGCATCGCCCATCAATGCAACTGTAAGCGGTACACCGAAAATCACGAAGTTACTGCGAAAAATACCCTGAATGATTGCGCCGCGACGACGGTCATCCTTTTCAATGAGCGGTACAACCGCCACCAAAACAAAAAACAAAGCCAAAATGCAGAGCACCGCAAACAATATCAGTTTACCGTCAAATGCTTCCGAAAGCTCGGATTTATACACGTTATAAAAGATAAGCGGCGGCAAAAACACCTTAAAAATCAAAGTGTTGAGCTTCTTATAAGTCGCCTCATCCATTAAGTTGGTTTTGCGCAAAAGCACGCCCAAAACCATTAAAATCAGCAAAGGCAAAATCACCTGTGCCGCCATTAAAAAACTACCCATACTATTTCAGCCTCTCCAATATAACATTTCTTGCTGCCTGTGCTGCGCTGTCGTCCAGCATCGCAAGTGTAGCATCCCCATATTTTTTTGTTAGTGCCTTTTGAATCAAGAAATCCGCAAGTGCCGGGTTCTTCGGCAAAATCGGACCATGCATATAAGTGCCGATTGTGTTTTTATACAAAATACCCTCTCTGCCGTCTTCAGCATTGCCGAAGCCCGCAAGCACACATCCGAGCGGCGCGTAGTCTTTAATATCCGTTCTGCCCGTATGATGTTCAAAGCCAACAAGCGTCACCTTTTCATTATCAAGCTGTGCCTCCACAGCAAAATGTCCGACAAAACGCCCGGCACTAACATAGGTGTCCATATCCAGCACACCGTAACCGTCAATGCGTTCTGTTTCTGTTTCGTAGAAATTACCCAAAAGCTGATACCCCGCACCGATTGCGAGCAGCACACCATCATTTTCAACATAGGCCTTTAAGGGCTGCGAAAGCATCTCACGATAGCCACTCGCCTGCTTTTGCCCCTGTGCGGAGCCTGTACCCAAAAGCACAATATCTACATCCGCAAAGTCCGGTGTTTCTCCGGCGCGAAGTGTGCGCACCCGGGTTTCAATTCCGCGCCATGCGCAACGCTTTTCAAGCACCGCTACATTACCGCGATCCGCATACACATCCAAAAGGTCAGGGTATAAATGATAGATTGTCAGTTTCCTTTCCATCTCACTTGCCCCCTTCCTACGCCGCGCGCTTTTCAAGCGCAAGATACGCCGGATACATCGCCGTATAATTCACAAGTGCATAACCGAGCGATGCCGGTAAAGCGCAAAACGCATTGACTGCCTCCGTTACGTCCGGCTCCACAACAATTTTCGACATGTCTGCCCCTGCATACTGCAAACGCAAATACACATCATAGCAGCGTGTGCCGCTCAACACAAAGCGGTCAACATTGCATTGCAAAAGACTTTCAAAGTCCACATCCCAAATCCAGGAAACATCCTCACCGTCGCCGGCAGCATCGTTGACAGCAAGCAAAATCCCCTTTTGCCGCTCATCGTTTAACACCGTCATTACCGACTGATTAAAGCCTGCCGGATTTTTCGACAAAATCAAATACGCCGTTTTGTCCTCAAATACAAATTTGCTCATACGACCCGGTTCCGGCTTCTGCGCATTAAACACCTCCGCACAAACCACGTCCGGCACACCGACATAGCGCATAGCGGCTGCTGCCATCATAATATTGTAAATATTATAAATACCCGTAATCGGTGTTTTAATCTCCATACCGTTATTAATGCAAAATCGTAATATACCCTCGCTCAAACACACATCACTTGCCAAAACCTGTGCCTGCGGATTTGTATAGCCGCACTGTTTGCAATGGTAGCTGCCGATTTTATCGTAGCAGTAATAATCGTACGTAAGCGGTGCACCGCACAAAGCACAGGCGTTGCCATCGTGGCTTTCTACGCAACGGCGCACATTCAATTCTTCTGCAATGCCGTAATAAATTGCCTTTCTGCCCTGTCCGAAGGTCGAGGTTAACGGGTCATCCGCATTTAAAACAAGCATTGCCTCCGGCGCAAGTGCAAAAGCTTCGCACAAAAGCTTCGCCGTTGCATCCACCTCGCCGTAACGGTCTAATTGATCCCGAAACAGATTCGTGACCACAATGACATCCGGCGTAAACTGTCGAAACGCATGACGCAAATACGCCTCATCAATTTCAAAGCACGCACAATCTGCCGTAAGCTTTCCAAAAAGCGTTGCGGCACGCACATATGCAGCCGCAATACCGGTCAGCATATTTGCGCCCACATTGTTGCAGACGCACGTTTTTCCGGCTCTTGTAATACAGGTATACATTAAATTGTTCGTTGTTGTTTTGCCATTCGTGCCGCAAGTAACAATAATTTTTCCGCGCACACGCTTTGCCATTTCTGAAAGAAATGCAGGGCAAATGCGTAAAGCTACTTTTCCCGGCAGCGAAGATGCGCGCGAACCGGTCAAGCGACAAGCCCATGTTGCCATTTTCGCCGCAAACACCGCAGCCGCAACCCTAATTTTCATAAACAAACCTTCTTTTGTCTTTATTTAAAGCTCCGGTTTAAAGCTCGGCATCAGTTCAAGCTTAAATAAATTCGCCTTGTGCTTTCTGTCAATCAATTCCTTCTTTTCCAAATCCACAATCTCACCGGTGCGAATATACACATCCAGCTCTGCATAAGTAAAGCCGAGGTTTTCCTCGTCTGTTTTTCCACAAAGACCGTCAATCGGCACTTTATCCACCAAAACATCCGGCAGACCCAATTCACGACCGATTTGCTTAACCTCCGTCACCGTCAAATGCGACATCGGCGAAAAATCGCCCACGCTGTCGCCGTAGCGCGTCGAATAACCCACCCAGTCTTCAGACAAATTACAGGTGTTGCAAACTCTGCCGTTACAGCTTTGCGATACGGCATATACGGTCGTCATACGCACGCGCGGCGGCAGATTCGTTATTGCCTGCGTGCTGAGCTGCAAATCCGCCGGCATATTTTTAATAAGACCATCTACAGCTTCCTGAATATTAATTTCGTAATGCTTGATGCCCAAATGGTTCACAAGCAAATACGCCATATCAATATCGTGCTGCTCGCCTTTGGGCATCAACACACCGATAACTCTGTCACGCCCAAGTGCTTCCACACACAAAGCCGCCGCAACCGAGCTATCCTTGCCGCCGGAAATACCGACAACCGCATTGCATCCCGAACCGTTTTCTTCAAAAAATTTACGAATCCATGCCACACATTCGTTTTTCACTTTTTTCGCATCAAACATAATTATCACCGTTATCCTTTTTTATTCAGTCGTATCTAAACAAAGTGTTTCCCCGGACTTGATTACATATTCCTTGCTGTCAATTTCCATCCAGATTGTATACAGTGTCGGATTGTAAATTTTACCACCGTCTGCGCTGTATACAAGCGACTGGTACGCCTGCACATAATCATAAATTTCGATATTGGTCGCATACCAAATATCCTCGTGACCGCCGAGTTTTTCACATATTCTATCCAAAAGGTCCCAGTTGTCGTTTCTGTCAAACTCAAAGCTGTGCCCCCACATATAGAACAGGCGTGGCATACGTACAGCGCAATACAGTTTCTCAACATCCAATGCCAGAAATTCATCAATCCATTCCAAAATCTGCGGATTGCTGTGTTTCGCTGTTGGCATCCACGCATACCAATCCTGCGGCAAGCGAAATTTATTATTGTCTCCGCCGATATCCCGCGCATACGCAATGTCTAAATCCTTTAAATAGGAACGGATTGTTTCATAATCTATCCCGGTCTCCATATGCTTAAGGCTCGCATCCGGATACGCCATACCACGGATGATACGTCCAAAACGCTTTTCCAGATTCAGTCTGCAATCCAACACATCCTTAATCCCCTCAATCGGACGCTGCATACAATTTGCTCTGTGTCTTGCCCCATGCACGGCAATTTCATGTCCACGTGCAAGCACATACTCTTCAAACTGTTCATCCGTCACCTTACCAGCTTTATGCTCGTTTGAGCATATATTAAAGGTACATTTCAAACCTGCCTTTGTAATCACATCCGAGAAGCGCAAATCTGCCTCGCTACCGTCATCGTAGCTGAACGTGACCGCTTTTGCCTTGCCTTCCGGAAATCTTAAAAACTGATAGCGCATACAAATCCTTCCCTTCCGAATTTATGCCATATCCAAAGTATAGCACACACTGCCTTAAAATTCAATACTACGCAATCCCAAAATTTTCTACAAAATTTTTAAAAAAAATGCTTGACAGAACAAAACTTATGTGCTATACTTTAAAAGTCGCATTTGAGGACAACCCCGCAAATTGCGTGCACAATTGAAAATAAGCTGGTGTAGCTCAATTGGCAGAGCAGCTGATTTGTAATCAGCAGGTTGCGGGTTCGAGTCCCATCACCAGCTCCATATGGAAGAGTTCCCGAGTGGCCAAAGGGGGCAGACTGTAAATCTGTTGCTTTCA
>JAFQPV010000160.1 GCA_017411585.1 Clostridia bacterium
CTGTCTGTGTACGGCCGTAAACAATCTGCAAGAACAGCTCGCGCATAGCGGTGTTGATTGCATCGCAAACGAGGTCTGTGTTGAGCGCTTCTAAAAGTGTCTTACCAACGAGCGCTTCACTTGCCATAGCAGCGGAGTGTGTCATACCGGAGCAGCCGATGGTCTCAACGAGTGCTTCTTCAATGATACCTTCCTTAACGTTGAGTGTCAGCTTGCAGGCACCCTGCTGCGGTGCACACCAACCGATACCGTGTGTCAAACCGTTGATATCCTTAATTTCCTTAGACTCTGTCCAAGCACCCTCCTGCGGAATCGGCGCCGGACCGTGCGCTACGCCCTTTTTCACGCAGCACATGTTTTCAACTTCATGTGAATACATCATCTGATTTACACCTCTTCTGATTTATTAAAGTATAGCTTTAAACACTATTGATAATATTTTAACACTATTTTGCACCAATGGCAAGCAAAAAATACCATAAATTTTAAAATTTTATCTTTCTTTTCATGTGGGTTTTGCACGAAAGAATATCCCCCGTTACACAGGGGGATATTCTTTCGTGCATAGTCCTAATACGACTGGGTGCGCTTTTGAATTGGCCTGCCAGCCATACATTTTTTACTTGCTATCCATAAATAAATTGGATTGTTTCTTTGCAGGCTTCCCCTTGAGGGGAAGCTGTCGAGCAAGGCGAGACTGATGAGGTGTTTATTATAATATTTTACATGCTTCAATGTTGCAAAAATTTTTACTCTCTTGCAATTGCTACCTTCTTATCTGCTCATCGCACAAAAAAGGATGTAAAAAACTTGTTTTTACATCCCCATATGCTTTTAATTTTTCTGCAAAACGGCAATGCCGTATGCCCCGAGGCTGCACGCTTCGGTAACCGTTTCCCCGGTTTCCATATTTATATACGCGCCGTCCAACATAACATCTACAGCCGCGCTGTTGTAGTTTTCGATAAACAGGAAGCCGCCGTTTCTTGTGTGTGCGCTCACGCCCTCCGGCAAGGTAGGCAATGCGCGTATGATTGCAAATTCATCTGTAAGCGATGCGTAAAAATCATTGTAAAAATCCTGATTCGAGCGGAAGGCGATATAGTAGGCGCTTCCTTTGCCGTATTTGTTTTTGAAAATCGCGCCGTTTCCCGCATAGTAATCATCCGTCACGGTAGCAAGTTCCTCCGCCGAGGACGGATGCGCCACATCAAAGTAGGTCTCGAGCGGATACCGCTTGCCGGACAAGTCGATTTCGTTTTTGTCTTCGGGATAGAGCACATCGAGCTCCTCTGCCCACAAGCCGAATACATCTTTAAGTACGCCTGCCGGTCTGCCGCCGAGGTAGCACAAATCCGTTTCATTCACCGTACCCGTCGTGTATGTACCTATGAAAATACCGCCGTTTGCCACGTAGCGCTCAATTGCATCGACAACGCTCTGCGGCGCCATATACAGCATCGGTGCAATGACCATTTTGTACTTTGAATAGTCTGCATGCATATCAATTACATCAACTTTGATGCCCTGCTTCCACAGCGCATGATAATGCATCTGACATTCGTCGGTATAACCCTTTCTGCCGGTCACCATGCCGCTTAAGGTATCCAGCGCCCAGCGGTTTTCAATATCATAAACAAGTGCAACCTGCGCATCTACACCCGTACCGACCACGCTGTCGAGCTTAGAAAGCAGCGCACCCGTTTCGGCGATTTCTTTAAAGCTGCGCGTGTGCTCGTGTCCCACATGGTCGACCACCGCACCGTGGAATTTTTCAAGTCCGCCTCGCCCTTTGCGCCACTGAAAATACATCGCGCTGTCGCTGCCGTGTGCAATGGCCTGCATACACGAAAGCTTGTGCATACCCGGTCGCTTTAATTTGCTGACAACGTGCCAGTTTGCCGCCTGCGGGGTCGATTCCATCAAAATGTACGGCTTTCCCGGCTTCATTGCGCGAAACCAATCGTGGTTAAACGCCGTACGCGATGCTGCTATGGCATTGCCCTCCGGGCTGTGCCAGTACGGATATGCATCCCAGGAAATGATATCGAGCGCATCCTTGACAACTGCATAATTGATTTCGTCAAAGGTGGTCATCAGATTTGTCGTCACCGGCAAATCGGAATGTTTTCTTACCGCCGCCGCTTCGGCGCGGATAAAGTCTGTCGTCTGTTCGGTTACAAAGCGTTTCCAATCTAATACAAGACCGGGCACAGTTTTAAAGTCACCGCGCGCAGACGGCGGCTCCACCTGGCTCCAATCCGTATACTGATGGCTCCAGAAGGCTGTCCAGTAGGCGTGATTGAGCGCATCTAAATCACCGTTGTAGCGCGCTTTGAGCCAATCGCGGAATGCCGCCTGACAAAGCGGACAATGGCACTCGCCTCTGTACTCGTTTGACAGATGCCACATCAGAACAGCCGGATGCTTGCCGTAGCGCTCGGACAGTTTTTCATTGATAATGCGCACCTTCTCGCGGTAAATCGGCGAAGTATA
>JAFQPV010000161.1 GCA_017411585.1 Clostridia bacterium
TGTAAAGGACAGAGCTGCACTAAAAATGTTAGAAGATGCAGAAAAAAGCGGTAAGCTTCAACCGGGCAGCATCATCATTGAGCCGACCAGCGGCAATACCGGCATCGGCATCGCGGCAATGGCTGCTTACAAAGGCTATAAAGTTATCCTGACCATGCCGGAAACGATGAGCATCGAACGAAGAAATCTCCTCGCAGCTTACGGTGCTGAAATTGTACTCACCGAAGGCAGCAAGGGTATGAATGGTGCTGTTGAAAAAGCGATGGCGCTGTCAAAGCAGTATGAAAACAGCTTTATTGCCGGACAGTTTGATAACCCTGCCAATGCGCAGGCACACTATGAAACCACCGGCCCGGAAATCTGGGCGGATACCGAAGGCAAGGTCGATATCTTCGTTGCCGGTGTCGGCACAGGCGGCACACTGACCGGGACGGGAAAGTATTTAAAAGAAAAAAATCCAAGTATTCAAATCGTTGCCGTGGAGCCTTATGACTCTCCCCTGCTCTCCGAAGGACGCGCGGGCGCACACGGGCTGCAGGGCATTGGCGCAAACTTTGTACCAACGCTGCTTGACCGCGGCATTTATGATGAAATCATAACCGTTCAAACCGAGGAGGCATTCCAAGCGGCAAGAAACTTGGTGCAGACGGAAGGCTTGCTCGTCGGCATTTCCTCCGGCGCTGCGCTGCACGCGGCGAAGCTGCTTGCCGACCGACCGGAAAATAAGGGCAAGACCATTGTTGCACTTTTGCCGGATACGGGCGAACGGTATTTATCTACAGATTTATTTAAAGCATAAAAAAATCCCAACGCATATGCGTTGGGATTTTTTATCTCATCAAATACCCAAATAGCTTCTTACCGCACCGGTAAGGAAAGCAATCTGGCTTTCCGCTGCTGTCTTAGAATCTGCCGCTGTGCAGAAATACAGCTTGATTTTCGGTTCTGTGCCGGACGGACGGATTGCAATAAAGGTCTTGCCGTCTGCCAAACGGAAACGCAATACATTGCTTGCGGCAAAATCGCCGATTTCCGTTGTTGTACCGTCTGCAAGATATTTTTTATTGATGCTGTAATCTTCCTTTTCAGCGATTGCAATGCCGCCGAACTCGCTCGGCATATTATTGCGAATGCCCTGCATGGTGTCCGCAATCTGCTGCATGCCGTCCTTGCCGTACATATAAACAGATACCGTAGACTCTGCAAAGAAGCCATACTTGCCGTAAAGCTCCATCAAACCGTCATAAAGCGTCATACCCTTGGTCTGATAATCTGCCGCCATTTCGGCAATCAGCATTGCCGCACCGACGGCATCCTTATCGCGTGCATACGTGCCCGGTAAGTAGCCGTAGCTTTCTTCAAAGCCGAATTCATAAGTGTGCGCGCCGGTCACCTCATAGTCTGCAATTTTTTCTGCAATATACTTAAAGCCGGTGAATACATCAATCACATTTACGCCGTAATCCTTTGCAATTTCGCGGCTCGCATCCGAGGTAACGATTGTTTTGATAATCACAGACTTGTCTGTCAAAGTGCCCTTCTTTTTCTTTGCTTCAAGCACATAATGGCACAAAAGTGCACCGGTCTGATTGCCGGTCAATATCTGATACTCGCCGTCCTTATCGCGCACAACCACACCAACACGGTCTGCATCCGGGTCTGTGCCGATGATAAGCGATGCACCGTTCTCTTTTGCAAGCTCAATCGCCTTGGTAAAGCCCTCCTTATCCTCCGGGTTCGGCGACTTTACTGTCGAAAATGCCGGGTCCGGCTTTGCCTGGTTCGGCTCTACAATCACATGCTTGATGCCGATTCTTTCAAAAATTGCTGTTACCGGACGAAGACCTGTACCGTGGAATGGTGTGTAAACCACCTTAAAATCATCACCTACAGTTTTAAACACGTCCGGATTGATACTCTGCGCATATACGGCATCCAAAAATGCGTTATCTGCCTCTGCACCGATTTTTACCAAAAGCGGACTTTTCTCAAATTCCTTATCGGAAATCACCTTTACATCCTCAAAGATGTCACAGCTGTTGACCACCTCAACAATGACATCACTTGCCTCCGGCGGGAACTGTGCACCGTCACTACCATACGCCTTAAAGCCGTTGTACTCCTTCGGATTATGGCTGGCGGTAATCATAACACCGGCTGCTGCCTTATAATAGCGAATACCGAAGGATACCTCCGGTGTTGCGTGAATGGTTTCAAACAAATACGCCTTGATGCCGTTTGCAATCAACACTTTTGCTGTCTCTTTTGCAAACGTATCGGAAAAATAGCGTGTATCGTAGCCGATTACAACACCGTCAGCCGCTTTACCGGAATCAAGCACATATTTTGCAAGTCCCTGCGCCGCACGGCGTACTGTATATACATTCATACGGTTTGTACCTGCGCCCAAAATGCCGCGCATACCGCCCGTACCAAATTCCAAATCTCGGTAAAAACGTTCTTCAATTTCCTTTGTATCTCCGGAAAGCTTTTCAAGCTCTGCTTTTGTATCCGCATCCAGCTTATCACTTGTAAGCCAATAGCTGTATAATTCTTCTGCTGTTTTTCTCATGTCATTCATCCTTTCTGTATATATCTGATTATTAAAATTCAACATTGTAACCTATAAATCCTCTTTAAATCCCTGTTAACATTGAAAAGCCGAAGTGCTGCATCTGTATTTTCGGACCGTCGAGGACGCCGGTCCCTACATACCGTTTCAAAGCAATTCGCCAAATTCATCCAACTGTTTTGAAAGTGAAAATTTGGATGCAGTGCGAGGCAGCTTTGTCGGCGCTATACTTTTGTATGCACAAGCATTCTAACGAAGTATTACGCCAAATTCATCCATTCGCTTCGCTTTGAAAATGGGAATTTGGATGCAGCGCGAGACAGCTTTGTCGGCGCTATACTTTTGTATGCGCGAGCATTCTAACGAAGTATTACGCCAAATTCACCTTTCAAAAATAACAAAAGGCAAAAA
>JAFQPV010000162.1 GCA_017411585.1 Clostridia bacterium
AAATCATTATGACTGCCACGATGATGGTGGATACCGAGCTTACACCGGACAGACTCAAAAAGCTCGTGTTCCCGCATCCGACAGTAGCGGAAATCATTCGTGAAGCAATTTTTCATATTTAATCATATAAAGGGAGGAATATAAAATGCCAAAGAGTTTATTTGTAGATCCGTCCGAAGTTCGTGCGGCGGGCAAAATTACGTTTAATGACATTCCGGTAAATACATACAACAAGAGCATTAAAGACGAGCGCGGTAAGTTTTCCGATGATGACTTAGTGCGTATCTATCGTGACATTGCGATTTTGCGTGAGTTTGAGTCGATGCTCAATCAAATTAAGACACAGGGCCTTTACAATGGTATCGAAACTACCTATCCGGGTCCGGCGCATTTGTCCATCGGTCAGGAAGCTGCTGCTGTAGGTCAGGCTTATTTGCTCGACCAAAACGACTTCTCGTTCGGCTCGCACCGCAGCCATTCTGAAATCCTTGCAAAGGCGCTTTCCTGCATTAACAAATTAAGCGAGCAAGAGCTTATGGACATTATGGAAGGTTTCTTAGGCGGTAGCGCGCTGCGCGCAACAGAGAAGCTCGGGCCGGTAAGCGATGTAAAGGAGCTTGCAATTCGCTTCATTCTCTATGGTACATTATCTGAGATTTTTGCGCGTGAGACCGGCTTCCATAAGGGTATGGGCGGTTCGATGCACGCATTCTTCCTGCCGTTCGGTATTTACCCGAACAACGCAATCGTAGGCGGTAGTGCTTCGATTTCCACAGGCGCTGCGCTCTTTAAGAAGATTAACGAAAAGAACGGTATCGTTGTTTGTAACATCGGTGACGGTTCTATGGCACGCGGTCCGGTTTGGGAGGCAATGAACTTTGCATCTATGGACCAGTTTAAGACACTTTGGGAAAGCCACAACGGCGGCGTTCCGATTCTGTTTAACGTATTTAACAATGCATACGGTATGGGCGACCAGACCCGCGGTGAAACCATGGGCTATGATATGCTCGCGCGTATCGGTTCCGGCGTAAGCCCGACACAGTTCTACGCAGAGCGTGTAGACGGCTTTAACCCGCTTGCTGTAATTGATGCAATGGAAAGAAAGCTTGAAATCCTCAGAGCAGGCGAAGGTCCGGTTATGCTCGATACATTGACCTACCGCTTCTCCGGTCACTCGACCTCCGACCAAAATGCATACCGCACCAAGGAAGAGATCGATGCATGGCGCGAGGTAGATCCGCTGATCACCTACAGAAAGAACCTGGTAGATGCAGGCGTTGCAGCTGATTCCAAGTTCGAGGAAATTCTTGCGGATGTGTCCGAGCGTATGACAATGATTTGTAAGGCAGCATCCGATCCGGCAATCAGCCCGTATGTTGACTTTAAGAAGGATCCGGCAGTTGTAGAGCGTCTTATGTTCTCTAATGAGAAGGTAGACAAGTTTGACGAGCGCGAGCCGGAAGTAAATATGCCGCTTTCTGAAGTGCCGGCATACAAGAAGATTAAGGAAAAGAGCCGTTGCCCGATTGTAGACGGCAAGCCGGTTTCCAAGATGAAGCTGTACAACCTGCGTGATGCACTTTCCGAGGTTATTTATGACCGCTTCTATGAAGACCCGACCTTGATTGCTTACGGCGAAGACTGCCGTGACTGGGGTGGCGCATTTGCGGTATACCGCGGTATGATGGATGCTTTCCCGCATTGCAGACTCTTTAACTCTCCGATTGCGGAGGCTGCAATCGTTGGTACAGCAGTTGGTTATGCGCTTTCCGGCGGTCGTGCAATCGTAGAGCTTATGTATGCAGACTTTATCGGTTGTGCCGGTGACGAAATCTTTAACCAGATGTCCAAGTGGCAGGCAATGAGCGCAGGCATTTTGAAGATGCCGGTGGTACTTCGTGTATCTGTTGGTTCCAAGTACGGCGCGCAGCACTCTCAGGACTGGACAGCACTTTGTGCACATATTCCGGGACTGAAGGTATGCTTCCCGGCAACACCGTGGGAGGCAAAGGGTCTTATGGAAACTGCACTTAAGGGTACTGACCCGGTTGTATTCTTTGAAAGCCAGAGAATTTACGATGTTGGTGAACAGTTCCACGAAGGCGGTGTACCGGAAGAACGTTACGAAATCGAATTCGGTGATGTAAATAAGGTTCGCGACGGTAAGGACGTAACCATTATCACAGTCGGCGCAGCACTGTACCGTGCGGTAGATGCTGCAAAGACCTTGAGTGAAAAGTACGGTATGGAAGCAGACATTATCAACCTGCATTCTCTCGTACCGCTCGATTATACAAAGCTTATCGAATCCGTAAAGAAGACAGGTCGCGTTGTATTGGTGTCCGATGCATGTGCACGCGGTTCATTTATGAACGATGTTGCAAAGAACCTCACAGAGCTTTGCTTTGATGATTTGGATGCACCGCCGGTTGTTGTTGGCGCACGTAACTGGATTACGCCGCCGTTTGAATTCGATGAATTCTTCTTCCCGCAGGCAAGCTGGATTATTGATGCAATCCATGAAAAGCTCGTTCCGCTGCCGGGTCACGTTGCTGAAAACGGCTGCACGGAAACAGAAGCAATCCGTCGCGCGAAGCAGGGTGTATAATGAAAATTGTCAGAACAGCCAATGCCGGTGTATGGATAGAGCTTGACGGCATGTCCCTTTTGCTGGACGGTGTCGCAAATCAGGTGTATCCGTATATCGCTACGCCGATGACAATGAAAGAGGCGCTTGAAGCGTCTTTGCCGGATGTGCTTGCGTTTACGCATACGCACCAAGATCACTATGATGCAGAATATGCAAGATTTTACGAAGAAACAATGCACCGACCGGTCGTAGGGCCGGTCGGTGTAAACCATTTGCAAGTGGGCAGATTAAAAATCGAAGCGGTTTCTACCCGCCATATCGGCAAGGCGGAAGTGGCACATTTTAGCTTTGCAATCTCCGGCGAAAAGCAGATTTGGTTTATGGGCGATGCGTCGCCCGTTATGCTGCGTGAAATGGCGGCTTTTCCGAAGCCGGATGTGCTTTTTGTGCCCTATGCCTACGCGCTTACGGCATCTGCCTGGCGTAAAACAAAGGAGACGGGTGCAGGAAAAATTGTGCTTTTGCATCTGCCAAAGCGGCAAGACGATGCGGAAGGCTTGTGGGATGCAGTCATGGAAATTGCAGGGCAGGAAACTTGCCTTTGCATTCCGGAAATCGGACAAGAAATTGAAATCGAATAAAAGAAAAAGCGAACTGCATAATAGGTGTACGCTTAAGGACGGTAGTTTTAAAAGGCTGAACGATTGATTTCGTTCAGCCTTTTGTCGTAGGGGCGATTCACGAATCGCCCGTTTTTCTAAAGGTCTTAGGATATCCTAAACTATCGGAAGATGCAATACTTCTTCCATACTTATTGCAGTAATGGACATTATTTTTTAGATAATCTTGCATCGACAATGCAAGGGTAAGAACGTTCTCCCCATCCTGGAGTTGAGCCTTGGGGATTTATAACTTCAACATGAATTTTTAATAGATTTATATTATCAACCGAAATGTTAAACGGTGCTGTTTGCATTCCGCCGGATAAATTAGGGGATGCGTAAATAAGCTTTCCGTCACCATAAAATTTAATTTGTGAAGCTTTAGATGTGTTTTCCATAAAAGACACTGAACCCTCAAGCGTTTTATAATTCCCATTTAATAAATATGATATATTTTGATAGCACTCCAATGCCCCGCCTTTATTTTCTCTTGTCCCTCTACCTATTTCATCTTGCAACATAAATTGCATACCACGACTTTGCTTGTTTCCATCGGAAGTCTTTGTTCCTGCTGCTACAGCAGAAAAAGAATTGCTAGCACCGGTAGTCTCATAATCCACAAATCCCATTTGGTCTAGCCAATCATAGTTTTTGCT
>JAFQPV010000163.1 GCA_017411585.1 Clostridia bacterium
CTTGTCAAGGCAATCGCAGTTGATTTACGATATTTTTTGTGCTATACTACCATTTAGATTTGAGGTGGACCTATGTATTTTGAAGAATTTGAATTGGGCGCAAAAACACAAATTGCACCTGCCGTAATTGACAAAGACGATATGATTGATTTTGCAAAAAAATATGATAACATCCCACTGCACACGGACGAGGCATATGCGAAAACAACGCATTTCGGGCGATTGATTGCGCCGGGTGTAATGTCCTTTATGGCAGTTTGGGCAAAGTATCTGGAAATTGATTTGGCAGGCGACGAGCTGCTTGCCGGCAAATCCACCAAAATCGAGTGGCTCAAGCCCGTATTTGCAGGGGATGTCCTCTCTGCGGTTTGCACGGTTACAAAGCTGACAAAGCGCAACGAAAAAAACGGCATAGTCGAGCTGACCATTGAAGCCTATAACCAGGATGGCGTGCTCGTTTTGACCAACGTGACCGAGATGATTGTAAAGTGCAAAATGCAGTAATACTGCACGATTTACGCACTTTTGCAAAAAATGTAAATCTTTTTTTCAAAAAAGTATTGACAATTCTTTTTCATGGGCGTATAATAGGCTCAAATTTGAATATCACAAAACAACTATGACGAAGACGGTCGGACTGTAGAGCCTTGAGAGAGTTGGCGGTTGCTGCGAGCCAATGGCGAAGCTTTCCAATGACCCATCACTTCCGAGTTGGAGGATCGAAAGCGCAAGCAAGTAGACTCCTTCCGTAATGCTGCGTTAAAGCAAGGGCTTGTTAGAGCCTAGTAAGTGGCGGAAATTCCTTTCCGCAATTTGAGTGGTACCGCGAGTTGAAACAACCCGTCTCAAAATTTCTTTTGAGTCGGGTTTTTTGTTTTATTCAAATCCGTAAATTGCACTTTTACTCGGTGTAACAGAACAGAAAGGAGCAAAAAAAATGGATTACAATTTGAAGGAAGTCGCAGGCAGAATCAAGGACCTGCGCGAAGCAAAGGGCTATTCGCAAGAAGAGCTGGCAAAACTTACAGGCGTATCGGTAGAGGATTACAAGATTCTCGAGGAAGGTGAAACAGACTTCAGCTTTACCTTTATTTATAAGTGTGCAAAGGCTTGTAACGTCGAAGTGGTAGATATCTTAGAGGGTACCAGCTCCACACTGACCTCTTTTGCCATCACCAGAAAGGGCGAAGGTCTTAAGATTATTAAAAAGCAGGGCGTTGTTTATAACAACCTTGCGCCGAAATTCAAAGAAAAACTCGCAGAGCCGTTCTTAGTAAAATTCCCGTATCTCGCTGAAGAGCAGAACGCACCAATCAAGCTCAACTCCCACAAAGGTCAGGAGTTTGACGTTATCGTCAAGGGTGCGTTAAAGGTACAAATCGGAGACCACGTTGATGTACTGCAGGAGGGCGACTCCATTTTCTATAACAGTATCATCCCTCACGGTATGATTGCTGTCAGCGAAGGCGGCTGTGAATTCCACGCCGTTGTATTAAATCCACAGGACGGTCACTTCAGCGAAGAATATCCGGAAGCACCGTTCATCGCTGCAAAGGCAGCTGTTGCAGAAAAACAGTCTCCGAAAACTGTTGCAGACAACTTTATTAAGTCAACCTACGATGCAAAGGGCGTGTTTAACGGCATCACCTTTAAAAATGACGATAAATTCAATTTTGCATTCGACTGCGTAGATGCAATCGCAAAGAAAAATCCGGATAAGCTTGCAATGATGTGGGTTGGTAACGACAAATCTGAGCGCAAGTTTACCTTCAGCGATATGAAGAAGTATTCTGCAAAGACAGCGAACTACTTCGAATCGCTCGGTATCAAACGCGGTGACACGGTAATGCTCGTGTTAAAGCGCCACTATCAGTTCTGGTTCTGTATGCTTGCGCTGCATAAGATTGGTGCAATCGCAATTCCGGCAACCAATCAGCTCGTTGAGCACGACTTTGAATACAGATACAAGGCTGCCGGCGTAAAGGCAATCGTTTGTACGGCAGACGGTGACGTTTCTACCGAGGCTGAAAAAGCAGCAGCAAACTTCCCTGACATGCTCAAAATCCTCGTCGGCGGTCAAAAGGAAGGCTGGAACGATTTTAATGTGGAAATGGAGCGCTTCAGCACACACTTCTATCGCAACGAAAACACCCCGTGCGGCAATGACCCGATGCTTATGCTGTTCACCTCCGGTACTACCGGTTATCCGCGTATCGCAACGCACTCTTACAAGTACGCGCTCGGTCATTACCCGACAGCAAAGCACTGGCACAATGTAAACCCGGACGGCCTGCACTTCACCATCTCCGATACAGGCTGGGGTAAAGCACTTTGGGGCAAGCTTTACGGCCAGTGGCTCTGTGAGGCAGGCGTATTTACCTATGACTTCGACAGATTCCACTCCGATGACATTCTGCCGCTGTTTAAAAAGTACAACATCACGACCTTCTGTGCGCCGCCGACTATGTACAGATTCTTCATCAAAGAGGATTTGTCCAAGTATGACCTTTCCTCCATCGAATATGCAACAACCGCCGGCGAAGCGCTGAATCCGGAAGTATTCAATCAGTTCTATAAGGCAACCGGTCTTAAAATCATGGAGGGCTTCGGTCAGACCGAAACAACGCTGTCTATCGCAAACTTTGTCGGTTCTAAGCCAAAAATCGGTTCTATGGGCAAGCCGAGTCCGCTCTACGATGTGGTTCTGCTCGATCCGGACGGCAATGTATGTAAAACCGGTGATACGGGCGAAATCTGTATCCGCACCAAGGAAAATGTACCTTGCGGTCTGTTCATCGGCTACTATTTAGATGAAGAAAAAACCAACGATGTTTGGCACGACGGTTACTATCATACCGGCGACCAGGCAACAATGGACGAAGACGGTTATCTGTGGTATGTGGGCCGTATCGACGATGTCATCAAGTCCTCCGGCTACCGCATCGGACCTTTCGAAATCGAAAGTGTCATCATGGAGCTGCCGTATGTGCTTGAATGCGCAATCACTGCTGTACCGGACGAGGTGCGCGGTCAGATTGTAAAGGCAACCATCGTACTGACCAAGGGTACTGACGGCACAGACGAGCGCAAAAAGGAAATCCAGGAATATGTCAAGACGCATACCGCGCCTTACAAGTATCCGAGAATTGTGGAATTCGTTGAAGAATTGCCGAAGACCATCAGCGGTAAGGTAAGACGTGTTGAAATCCGCAACAAGGATTTGGAGAAGGCAAAGAATTAAGATGTATGTATTCAAAAAGGCATCCGAGTATCGGATGCCTTTTTTGTAAGGTCTGTTTGTTAAAACTTCTTTTAATTTATAATCACGGCGTTATTTTCTGCATCCCAGCTTACGTTGCAGCCAAAGGCTTCTGCAACGGCTCTTGCAGGCACCATTGTTCTGTCATTGATAATTTTCGCAGGTACGTCCAACGTGATTATTTGGGTATTTACCTTCATTTCATTTGAATCAATTTGAAGTTCAATATATGTCCCATCTCTTGTGGCACGCACTGTCCGAGTTCCATTCTCCCATGTAACCTCTGCATCAAGTGCTTCAAAAATCGCGCGGAGTGGCACAAGCGTTCTGCCGTTTTCAATAACCGGCGGTTGGTCAAAGCTTAACTTTTTGCCGTATAGTGTAACCTTGATTTCGCTTTTGTCAGGCTCTGTGAAATGGATATTGGCAGTTTGCAAGCATTCGTTGTTAGAATCTACCTCTATGTTTTTCCACGATATCTCGTCTGCGCCATAATATACATCAGTCAAAGATGAGCAGTCAGAAAAGGCAAAGAGACCAATATAAGTCACACTAGCGGGGATATTGATACGTTGTAGGTTTGTGCATTGGTCAAAGGCAAAGAGTCCTATATCAGTGACACTATTTGGGATGTTTATACTTATCAGACTTTCACATGAATTAAAAGCGGAATAGCCAATGGTAGTGACGCCGTCGGGAATATTGACACTAGCAGCATTTCCGGCATAATTGTATAATATATTATTGACGATTAAAAAATCACCCTTGTTTGCAAGAGATTTACAGCCGAGAAAGGTTCGACCATATATTTCGATGACACGGTCCGAAATAGTGATGTTTGTCAAGTTGCTACAACCAAAAAAGGCACATTCACCAATAGAAAGGACACTGTCCGGGATGTTGATGCTTATAAGGCTTTCGCAACCTTCA
>JAFQPV010000164.1 GCA_017411585.1 Clostridia bacterium
CGTTGCATCCGTCAAAGACAAGCGGCTTTCAAATGCATTTTGATAAATGGTATCAAACAACGGACAACCGAAATCAAGTACAAACTCTGCACCATTGCGCACGACCAAATGCGTCTCGTCCTCTTTATGGTCGTAATACTCCATCTCGGCAATATCATCAAGCAAATCGGTGTGGTTCACCTGAATATGCAACTGCTCTTCGCTTAAATGGAGCAAAAGACCCATTGAACCGTTCCCAAGCGGCAAGCCATAAATCGGGTCGCATACCGGTGCACGAAAAACCACATCATGATGCGCCAGAAATTGCGTCGTTTTAAGCTTCGAAAAATTATCTTGGTTAATTTTCATCGTTTCTCCCCCTCAAATTTCAAGCAAAAACACTTCTTGCGACGAAAGCGATTCAAACACAACGGTTTTATCCCGAACTGCAAGTGTTTTAGGGCGCATATGCCGATCGTAAACCGTTACATATTCTTTGTCTGTATCGACAAACAGCTCTGCATTTTTCCATGCATCATTAGACACATTAAAAAGCACAGCGTAATTGTGTTCCTTGCCTTGATATGTCCACAAACGCACACGATTGTGCGTTTTTACATATGCAAGCCATCTACCGCCTGCCAGATACTGCATCAGATTTTTCATCTGCATTGCCTTATAGTAAAATGATACGCGCTGAAACGCATAATACCCGGCCACGCACGCCCTGCCGCCAAGCGCGTTTTCAAATACGCCCATACAACAGTCTGCCATTTTATTGCCATGATAGTCCACAAGCTCGGCAAGAATGCGCGCATTTTCGTCTGTTCGCGCAAACGAAAAACTGTCCCCCGGATAAAATGCCTGACGGCAATTTCGAATGCTCCCTACCGCACCCAGATTAAGCGCATCCGCCGTAAGTCTTTCATGCGCATCCACCGGATGTGCTTTATCCATCGCAAAACCGGTATATTTTCCAAAACCGCGACTGTTTAAGTAGGTAAGCGCATCTGCGTCCATATACACACCACCGCGCAATATTGCCATAATCTCTTCATCACACATCACACTTGCCGCCTTACCGCGTAAAAGCATCACCTGTGCACAATCTGTGCGGTATGCCTGCGGAAACCCAAGCTCTAAAAGCTCATGCGCAAAACCGCCAAACTCTTCCGCCGCCGAAAACGACGTGTATGGACCTTCCGGCGCTGCCGCATGCGATGAAATGGTCCATCCGGTATGCACGCCATAAGCAGACAATCCATGAATTTTTTCAGAAAGCAAATTTTCAAACGGTGCAATTTCTGCTATCTTTTTAAGATGCGGTGCAAACATCTCCGCTGTAACTTTGTCCGGCAAAATATTCAATGCCGCGCCACTACACCCTGCCGCAATATCTAACAACACTTCCTGTGCAGTAGAATGTGGCGTTTTTAAAATAATATCGTATGGAAAATTTTCGATTTCCGACTGAATACTTGTCACATAGCTCGGCAAATATGCACTTTGTCTACCGATGCATGCC
>JAFQPV010000165.1 GCA_017411585.1 Clostridia bacterium
GGAGAACATCGGCGTAGTACTGATAGTACATATCCGCCACGCCCTGCTTCGGATTTGCAATAATCGTATTGTTTGCTTCCGCGCGGCAGTGGTAGTAGTCAAAGTGACCGCCGGCTTCCGCATGGGTGTGGAAGTTCGGCCAGGAATATGTACCGCCCGGAATGTTCGGTACCGGGCTTCTGCCGTGCATATACACCCAACGCTTACCTGCCCAGTCAAGCACAAAGCCGCCGGCATCAAGTGCAGAGTGCGAAGCCGTCGCGTCACCTGCATGCATCATTAAAACAAGTGCATCATTATCCGCAAAGCTTGAACGCATCGAGATGCCGTTTGCGCCGTACTGCTCCGTGGACGAATAGAACTTGTCGAGCGCCAAATCGCCTGCTGCCATATTGCTCGGATCATACCACAAAAGCGAGAATGCAGCATTTTTACCGCGCATGGTGTTGACAAGCTGATTCGTGTCTCTCAAATTGATTGGATACCATGCATATTCCGGCTTGCTGTATTTATTTGCAAGATAGAACATAATCGGCGAATCTACCAAAGCATTTGCCGCGTCGCCGTAGTTAAATGCACCTGTGATACCGTTGTAGTAAATCGGGAAATCGCAGGTCTTATCCAAGCCGCGCACATCCTTAAAATCAAGGAATTCCGGCAGGCTCTTGCCCGGTGCAAGCACGCTGTCGAGCGCAGCCATTGCCTTCACCTGATGGCGCACACCGTAGTCCCAATAGCCGAGCGGCTCCGCATACGCGCCGTCGGCGGAAATTTCCTGGAAGGAATGCGGCAGGCCTTCCCCGGCATTGCGGATGATATATTCCGCTACATCCGGACGCTCGTCATATACGGCAAGCGCTAAAACCATATTCGAGCCGTTACATACGTTATTCCAGTTGTTCGAGCCGGTTCTCCAACCGGTGGAAGAGCCGTAGCCTTCGTATGCAAGTACAGCTTCGCGCAGGCCGTGCTTATCCAGCCAGCCTAAAATGTTTGCTCTTTCCTCTTCGGTCCAGTCGTTATACATCCAGTCGTAGCACAGCGCGAACGCAAGGTTAATATGCGCCGTACACAGCCATGCATCTGCGCCCCAATCCGGCCAGTTGCCGACATTTTCAAGCTCCTGATACACTCTGTCCTTATAACGCACATCACCGGTTAAGCAGTACGCAGCTGCGACCGGAATGATGCTGTCTTTAAAGTCCGTCGAACAGTCGTTAATGTTATTTCTTAAATTTCTGTAATACCCAACCGGCTCTCTTTGCAGCATAGCATCCGCGTCCCTGATGATAACACTGTACCAGTAAGCGGCGTTTTCATCCGTAGCAATCTTATCTTTAATTGCCTGCCAATCCGTTACATAAATACGCGGATGCGAGTGAAGCATGACATCGTCCATGCCGGTTCTGTCTTCCTCGCCGATGACGAGCTTGTCCCAGTTCACAGTCGTACCGTCGATGCTGACAAGGCCGCCGATATCCGTATCCGGTGTGGTAACAACCACATTGTCAATTGCAGACCAACTGCCGTCCGTTTCCACGCCGCAGTTGATGCGCAGGCGCGCCGAGGTCGCACCCTGCAGATTGATATTTCTTTCAGAATGCAGTCTGCCGTCTACATAAACCTTCGCCTTGCCGCTAACCAAGTCACAACGGATTTTTACATGAATCCAATCCGTCGTATTTGCTGACGGGAAGGTGCTCATATAGGTCGGGCTGTTTTCGCTTTCATGCACAATATTAATACTTGGGAAGCCCGTCAAGCCACCGCTGTTTTTCATATCCAAATCAATGGTCAGCGTTTTCAAGCCATCAAGCGGAAGTGCACGATCGACACGCGGTGTGCGCTTTGCCGCATTCGGCGTATTCGGCTCACCGTGGTAAGCACGAAGGATCTTGTTTCCGTCCGTATCCTGCTCGACATACATACGAGCCGCAGAATTGATTGCACTGCCGGTAAAGCCACCTGCCGGATTCATTGCCGGTGCCTTGCCAATCGTCTGGTTTTCAAAGTTTTCATTTAAAATTGTTAGCAGATCACCGCTTTCCGGCAACATGTCTTTTTCGTTAAACGGTGTGTCGAGCTCTTTAATCTGACCGCCGATTTTGTAGTCCTTGTCCGTTGTAGTAACCTTAAAATCGTCAATCATAACCCAGCTACCGTCGATGTCTACCGAAGAACCGAGGCGCAGGGAAAACTTTTCCTTGCCTTCAAACTTAATGCTTCTTGCATCGCCCTGCTTTTGGTCATCCACATACACCTGCGAGGTACCATTCTTAAAGTCAACCTGTACTTCAACAGTGGTCCAATCCTCAAAATTGTGCGGTGCTGCCGACCAACCGATTGCTGTGTTGGAATCTGCTTCCATAAAGCCAATCGTTGCCGACGAATTGCCGCCGCTCGATTTTACGCGGTAGCTGATGGTCATATTCGTAAGGCCATCTAAAGAAAAGGTCTTCTCAAGACGCGGACTGCGCTTCTTTTCGTCCGCACCGGTCGGGTTACCGTGGTAACATTTTAGTACCTGATTCCCATCCTCATCCTTTTCTACAAACATACGCGCTGCATCCGTTACCGCGCTGTTTGAACCGTCAAAGCCGTCCGTCTTCTTCGGCGGCTTTGCACCTGTGGCATAGGATTCAAAATCCAAGTCCATCAGCACAAGCACGCCATCGTCTGCCGCAAGCGCAAGCGGTGCACATACGGCAAGCAGCATAACCATGCTTACAAGCACACTGATGCTTCTCATCCACTTTCCTTTCATTTTCATACACTCCTTTTATAATAATTTTTAAAAAAACATACATTTTTTATTGTTTTATATGTAAATGTACAGATTTTTCGTCAATATTATAATTATAACATCCGTAAAAATTGAAATCAATAGACCATATTCCTTATTTCTTGTACTTTCTTAAACGGTTTGTATACTTTTGTAGCCTCGCATAGTTCCATTGTACTACATTTGTATCATTTCCGCAAGTGCCCGAAAAGACATTTTTGCAAGGTTTATGTCCTTTTGTTCAATGTTATAATAATTATATCACTTCTGTATTTTTCCGTACATAGAAAAAAGTCACTTTTTCAAGTGACTTTTTCCCATATAATTATTTATTCTGCCAATACCGGGATTTCCGCTTCAGCGCGAATGCCGAGCAGCTCATAGACTGCACGAAGCTTTGTGCTGCCAGCCTTATGCAGCGTTACAACGCCGTTTGCATCCACGCTTGCAATCGAGTCGTTATCGCTTGTAAATACGACATCGGATAGCGCAACCGGAACA
>JAFQPV010000166.1 GCA_017411585.1 Clostridia bacterium
CAGGTGGTTTTTGATTCCTGCGGGTGCGCCGCATGCCTATGATAACGACAAAACAAAGCCCTTCAGCAAGCATTGGATGCACTTTGATATATACCCTGACAATATGAACTTTTTTGAAAATTTGGATTTGCCGTGTTATGTGGATGTGCCGCCGAGAAGCAAAGCGGAGAAGCTGTTTAAAGGGTATTTTAAAAATGCCGCAAATGACACGATGACCTCTGTTTTCGACGCTAAGGCGATGCTTCTGGCGCTGATTTCTGAATATGTGCGACTGTCGGCGCCGGCGACAAAAATACAGATGCTTCTAGATCCGATGGTGAAAGCCGTCTCTGAATTTATTGAAAATAATATGGAAAGAACGATTTCCTTAGATGAGTTGGCGCAGGTATGCCATTTACATCCGACGCATTTTATCCGGGTGTTTAAAAAGAAAACAGGGGAAACGCCTGCGAGGTATATTCAGCTGCGAAAAATGGAAACCGCAAAACGACTTCTTGAAGAAACGCAGTTACCTTTGAGCGAAATTATGAGCATAGTAGGGATGGTTGACGCATCACAGTTTTCAAAAAAATTCCACAGCTTTTACGGAAAATCTCCAAGCAGTTACAGAAAGCTGATTCAGGGAATGAATGAAAGGTTTAAAAAGTAAATAGAAGTTCATAAAAACGGCAGACAACTGATGTGTCTGCCATTTTTTGATTTGGTTATATCTTTTTTCTCGAGCCGTCGATTTGAATGTTTTCGCCGGAAATATAGCTTGCAGCATCACTTGCCAAGAAGCAGATGAGGTTTGCATTTTCTCTGTCCGAGCCGGTTCTGCCGATATAGGTAGCATTTTTGGCAAACTCTGATTCGGTCGTAAAGTTAATGTCCGGATTGTCCGACGGACTGACACTGCCCGGAGCCACGGAATTGACATTGATGCCCTTGTCGATGACTTCCTTTGCAAGCGCCCTTGTCATGGCGATGACAGCACCCTTGGTTGCGGAATAATGTACCATTTTTGCAAGACCATATATACCGGCAACGGAAGCAACATTGATAATCTTGCCGTAGCTGTTTTCAAGCATTTTCGGCAGCACGGCTTTGGTGCAGTATACGGTGCCGTGTACATTGATGTTTAAATACTGTTCCCAAACGGCGGTCGGCGTGTCCACAAACTCGCTTTTGTGGCGAAATACAGCTGCGTTGTTTACTAAAATGTCGATGCTGCCGAATTGCGCCTGCGCATCAGATACGACCTCGTTTACGCGTGCTTCGTTGCTGATATCGCATTTGTAAATCAGTACATCGGCTGTGTATTCCGAAAGCTCTGTCTTTACGCTTTGCAGCTTTTCCTCGTCGACATCCAGTAAAACGAGCTTTGCACCATTTTGCGCAAACTCGATTGCGCACGCGCGCCCGATGCCTGCGGCTGCGCCGGTAATCATAGCAACCTTTCCCGTAAAGTTCATTAAAAAACACCCTTTCCAAATTTTTGTGCTTTTATTATAGCACAGCGGAAAAGGGTGTCAATGTGAAAAATGATACTACTTTGCACAAAATGATTATATATTCTCTACAATGTTTCGTACCCATTTTTTGCGCTTTAAAATGATAAATATGACAACGGATTTGATAAACTCCATGCTTTGCACAATCAAATAGAGCGGTGCGGCAGGGATGCCGGTAAATCTTGAAAGTACAAAGGAGAGCGGAATCACAAGTGCGTACATAAACCCGCCGTCAATTAAAAGTGCCGTGCCGGTTTTGCCACCGGCGCGGATGGAGAAATAGCCGGTATGGCAAAAGGTCTGCACAGGCAGGATGAGCGCATTTGTCAGAATAAAATACATCGCCAGTGTACGCACGGCGGGCTCGGTATTGTATGCCATCGGAAACACCCCGGACAGCAGCGCCATAATGACGGCAATGCCGGAGGATACTGCAACAGCTAAGGCAATGAGCTTGGTATTGGTATCCACGGCTTCCTCCTTTTTACCTGCGCCCAAAAGCTGACCGATGATAATGGCAACTACACTGCCCATCGCATGAAATACAATGCCAAACAGATTGGAAATGGTGGAAGTGATATTGATTGCGGCAACGGCGTCCAGTCCGCGGTAGGAATAGCATTGGCTGAGGGTTGCTGTGCCGGTCGCCCACAAAAATTCGTTGATAAATAAAAGTGTGCCCTTGGCAAAAATCAGCTTTGTTGTCCGAAGCGGGATTTTCGGGCTTTTGTAAAAGCCGACGGCATAGGGGTACTCGGCTTTTTTGATGTGTGTTACAATCACCGTAATGCCACATTCTATAAAGCGCGAAATTACGGTTGCAATTGCGGCACCGTCCGCGCCGAGTGCAGGGAAGCCGAGCTTGCCGAAAATCAAAATATAGTTTAAAACCGTATTGGTGATTACGGCGGCGATGCCGGCAAACATCGGCAGTCGCATATGACCGCATTCGCGCAGTGTCGACGCATAAATCTGAGTTATAGAGAAGGGTACAAGCCCGAGTAGCATAATGTTTAAGTAGCTTTGCGCGTAGCTGAGAGTCGCTTTCAGAGCAGAGGTATTGCCGCTGTCGTGCAGGTACAGAGAAATTAAGCTATCCCCGGAGTGTATAAAAATACCGAAGGCAACCATGCATACGATTAGCGCCGCATAGCCCTTGAAGCGAAAGCAGTGGTGCACACCTTCGATGTCTTTTTTGCCGAAAAACTGCGCGCAAAAAATGCCGGCGCCGG
>JAFQPV010000020.1 GCA_017411585.1 Clostridia bacterium
TTTAAGGCAGCCATCCGCAAGCATTTAATTAACTTAAATACGATGACCGCAAATTGCGCCACGATTACCGCACAGGCGGTATTTATGTACTACGGCATCTTCGAGCCGGCAGAAAAAGAGCGCGCCTATGCAGTGCTCAAGAGAATGCTTATTGCCAAAGACAAAACCTGGGAGTTCGGTATGCTCGGTCTTCGAACCGTGTTCCATCTGCTCACCGAGTTTGGCGATGCGGATTGGGCATACGAGCTGATTTGCAGAAGGTCCTTCCCTTCCTATGGTATGCTTTTAGAAATGGGCGAAACCACGATTACGGAAAAGATTGTCGATTTCGGCAAGGATCCGGGCTCGCACAATCACCACTTCCTCGCCGACTTCAAGCACTGGTTTATGCGTACAATTTTAGGCATCAACGTAAACCCGAGCGAAACCGATGCAAACACGATGCTTGTTTCTCCGTATTTTATCGAAAAGCTCGACCACGCCGAGGGCTGGCACAAGCTGCCGGCAGGCCGCGTGGATATTGCCTGGAAGCGCACGGGTGCAGATACGGTAGAGCTTACGCTTAAATGTGAGCCGGGCGTAAATGTACACTTATCGCTTCTGCCGGAGTATATAATCGAGGACGGCTATCCGTACGGCCCGCACGGACAGTATCCGCAAACAGCGGACGGCGCGGCGTACACCGTAAAAATCAAAATTGTAAAATAACCGAAAAGCCGGCTGCAGCACGCGCCGGCTTTCCAATTTGACAAACAAAGACAAATGTTATATACTTTAAATATCTTTAAAATGAGGTGATTTGAATGAAAGTATTGGCAATCGGCAATAGCTTTTCGCAGGACGGCACGCGCTATCTGCATCAGGTTGCAAAGGCAAACGGCACAGATTTAAAGGTTGTAAACTTGTACATCGGCGGATGTCCTTTGCGCAAGCACTACATCAATATTCTTGATGACGAAAAGGCATACGGTATGGAATTTAATGGCGTAAACACCGGCTTCAGAGTATCTATCCGAGAAGCACTTGTCAGCGACGAGTGGGATGTGATTACTCTGCAGCAGGTCAGCCATCAGGCACCGTATTATGAGACCTATCAGCCGTATTTAGATACAGTTGCCGCGTATGTGCGCAAATACGCACCGCACGCAAAAATCTATATTCAGCAGACCTGGGGCTATGAAAACGGCTCCGAGCGACTTGCAAAATTCGGTTGGAGCTCTATGGCAGAAATGTTTGCTTCCGTTGAAAAATCGTACAATCAGGCAGCAGAAGCCATTCAAGCAGAGGGCATCATCAAAAGCGGCAAGGCACTGCTCACAGCTGCAGAGAAAGGCCTTAAAGTACACCGAGACAGCTTCCATGCAAGCTTCGGCTTTGGTCGTTACCTGCTCGCGCTTGTATGGTACAAAACTTTGACCGGCAACTCCGTCTTGGAAAACACACTTGACGAATTTGACGAGCCGATTCCGGAAAATGAAATCGCACTCGCAAAGCAGATTGCAGAAAGCATTGCATAAAACGGAGGTTTTTAAAAATGAAGGTTTTAGCCATCGGCAACAGCTTTTCCGAGGATGCTACGCGCTATTTGCACCAAATCGCAAAAGCGGATGGTACGGATTTGCTTGTGTTTAATATGTTTATCCCGGGATGCCCGCTCCGTAAGCATTACATGAATATGCTCTCGGACGAAAA
>JAFQPV010000167.1 GCA_017411585.1 Clostridia bacterium
ACTACCAAAAGGTAGCACATATTTAATTTTGAATTGAACCGCCGTGTGCCGAACGGCATGCACGGTGGTGTGAGAGGGCGATTAATTTCGCCCTACTCGATTTGTTATTGTTTGTGTGTTTTAAAGTCGGTTGGATTTACTGAAAAATATTCATTGTATATGTAGTTTTCGGAAACGGGCGTAGAATAGTGACCTGCGCGTTCTTTAATGCTGTGGGTATGCAGACCGCCATGCGCAGCTTTTTGAATTTTGGAATATGTGTCTTGTGAACAAGGTGTCAGTGCAGGGAGACTTCCGGTTTGCTTTTCACTTTCGATATAGCTCACATAATGATTATCATTTTGGTAAACATAATGAGCGTACAATTCTAATGTATATGGTATTGCAATGTCAGATGGTTGGACATAGTGTATGTATACATCCTTTAACTGAAATGTAGAGTTTGTTGTATATCCCGGAGTGTTTTTGATTGCATTAATAAATTGTTGTACAAGAGGATAAAATTCTCTTTCGTGTGCATAAACGGCATCATGTGCCGTGCAATAATTGTTTGTGGTGGATAACATTGTGCAATCCAATTCTATGCATTCTGTTTTTAATTCGTGGTTTGCACATGCAGTGCACATAAGACACAATATGATTAAGAATAAAAAATACCTCATATTTACACTCCTTATCCATATAAAATATTACACATTAATAATAACATAATTTCTGAAAATACGCAAGTGCGTATACGCAGGGGCGAAAATTTATTTAGAATATCTTTAGAGGTGTTTGTTATGGACCTGAAAGATATGATTGCAAAAAGGTTTGCTGAATTGTGTACAAAAAAGAATATAAAACTTAATGAGCTTGCGAATGTTTCGGGTGTAACGCCGTCAACTGTATACAGCATGATGGATAAATCGCGCAGGGATATTTCGATTCGAACGATCAAAAAGCTTTGTGATGGCTTGGAAATAACATTGGGCGAATTCTTTTCAACAGATGAATTCGATCATCTTGAACAGGAAATAAGATAGAATTATTTAGTATTAAAAGCATGAAAATACAGACGGTAGGAATATATCCTGCCGTTTTTTATAGCGAAAATCCAATATGAATTGTGGAATTAGAAATGGTTTGTGAATAATATATATGTAAAAAAACAGCTTGTTTTTAAAAGCCTTCCCCTTGGGGGGAAGGTGGCAAAACCGTAGGTTTTGACGGATGAGGTGGTAGAAAGAAGAGTCAATATCTTAAATTACCTCATCAGTCTCGCGATGCTCGACAGCCTCTCTTCAAGGAGAAGCCTTGTAACAACAATCCATTTATGGATTGTAAACAAAATTCCCTTGACAAAGTATAAATGTATGTTATATTGAAGTTGAGGTGATTTTATGAGACAAATCGTACTTGGTAAAAGCGGACTTAGTGTGCCGACGATTGCGGTTGGCTGTATGCGTATAAACGGACTTGGTGAAAAAGAGGCTGCCGATTTTGTGCAAACAGCAATTGAAAACGGCGCAAACTTTTTTGACCATGCAGATATTTACGGCAGAGGCGAATGTGAAAAGATTTTTGCAAAGGCGGTAGGGATGTGCCCGTCCGTGCGCGAAAAAATTCTTCTGCAGTCCAAATGCGGTATTGTACCCGGCAAGATGTTTGATTTTTCAAAAGAACACATTTTAAATTCGGTGGATGGCATTCTTCAAAGATTGAACACGGAGTATTTGGATGTTTTGCTGCTGCACCGTCCGGACGCGCTTGTCGAGCCGGAGGAGGTTGCTGAAGCATTTTCGGTTTTAAAGCAGGCGGGGAAGGTGCGCCATTTCGGCGTATCGAATCAAAATCCGATGCAGATGCAGCTTTTGGAAAAATATATGCGCATGCCGATTGTGGCAAATCAGCTGCAGTTGAGCATCACGAATGCAACAATGATTACATCGGGTATCAATGTGAATATGGAAAATGCCTCTGCAGTTAACCGCGACGGCGGTGTTTTGGATTTTTGCCGCTTAAATGACATCACGATTCAGCCGTGGTCGCCGTTTCAGTATGGCTTTTTCGAGGGCGTGTTCATCGGTAGTGACAAATATCCGGAGCTTAACGCAAAGCTGACGGAGATTGCACAAAAATACAATGTCAGCGAAACGACAATTGTTATGGCATGGCTTTTGCGCCATCCGGCAAAGTTTATGCCGATTACAGGCACGATGAACAAGCAAAGATTGTTAGACTGCATCCGCGCAAGCGAGATTACGCTTTCGCGCGAAGAATGGTATGAGATTTATAAAAGCGCAGGCAATAAACTGCCGTAAGGATAAATGAAAAAAAGACCGACATCGTCGGCCTTTTTTTGTGTCTTTATTCTATTTTGGTCAAAAAAACAAAAGGAAATGGAAAATGGTTCAAGACAGTCAAAATCGAACCGATAGGCCGTGCCCGAAGGCGTACTTGTGTACGCCGAGGGTGAGATTTGGCTGTATTGGGCCATTTTAACATCCCTATAAAAAGTCAAAATCCCGTACAGAATCCTGTACGGGATATCATGACCATGTGTCATTAGATAGCTCTTTCTACCTTGCCGGCACGCAGGCATCTGCTGCAAACATAAACGGACTTGTTTGTACCGTTTACAACTGCCTTTACCTTTCTAACGTTCGCCTTCCACATACGGTTGCTTCTTCTGTGGGAGTGGCTGACCTTAATACCAAAGGATACGCCCTTACCGCAAACTTCACACTTTGCCATGTCTGATTACACCTCCTGCATACTACCGAATATATATATCGGAAAGTAACTACTCATAATAAGCAACCACTATTTTAACACATGGAAATAAAAATAGCAAGAGTTTTTTTCAAAACTTTCAAAAAAATTTGTTCACAAATTATTCAAAATAAAAATATTGACAAATTTCAGGTAGGGTGGTATAGTATAGTCAAACAAAGGTCAAAGAAAGTCAAAGTCAAAAAAGAAGGTGACGAATTATGAAAATGAGTGACGTGATAGAGCAGTTTTTGTTAGAAATGCTGCAGGATGAAGCGGACATTGTATTGAAAAGAAACGAGCTTGCAAATCGGTTTTCGTGCGCGCCGTCGCAGATCAATTATGTAATCGGTACCAGGTTTACCGGTCAGCGCGGCTACGAGGTGGAAAGTCAGCGCGGTGGTGGCGGTTACATTCGCATTCGCCGTGTCGCGCCGAGTGATGGTGGGTATGTGATGCACGTGGTCAATGCCATCGGCGATGCCATCAGCTATGCAAGTGTGCAGGCGATGGTGGTCAATATGATGCAAAGCGGTATACTAAGCGAGCGGGAAGGCAAACTGATTTGTTCGGCAGTTTCGGACAGAAGCCTGCCGATTCAGCAGCCGCAGCGTGACCAATTACGCGCAGTGGTCTTTAAGAATATGCTGATTAGTATTCTATAGGAGGAAGGAATTATGTTCTACGATTTGTTTGATGATTTTTTCGGTGGTTTTGATAAGGATTTACATTTGGTGTTTGGCACACCGAAGGCGCAGTACAATGACGAGATGTGTCCGGTGTGCAAAACAAGACTCAGCGAGGTGGCAAAAACGGGTAAAGCCGGATGCTCAAAATGCTATACGGTATTTCGTCCACAGCTGGAGTATATGCTTGGCAGAATTCATTCGAACACGAAACATGCCGGCAAGGTATCGGAAAGCGCGGGTGAGCGCATCAAGGTGAAAAAAGAGCTTGAAAAGCTGCAAAAGGATTTGCAGACGGCAATTGCAAAGCAGGATTTTGAACAGGCAGCGGTGCTGCGCGATCAGATTAAAGCGCTGCACGACAAGGAGGTGGGCTGAAATGAAAATGTGGTATCATGCAAAAGGCAATGACAGTGATATTGTAGTCAGCACACGTGTGCGCCTGGCGCGCAACATTGCTGAGGTACCGTTTCCACCCAAGTGGAGCGATACGGCAGCAAAGGAAATTACAGATGGTGTGAAAAAGGCGCTGGATGCAACAAAAGAGAAGTTTTCGTTTTTGAATTTGGACAACGCGCCGCAGCGTAATAAATCTGCCCTTGTGGAAGACCATATCATCAGCCGCGAGATGCTCAGCGGTAAAAAT
>JAFQPV010000168.1 GCA_017411585.1 Clostridia bacterium
ATACTGACTAAGCGAGGCTTAATCAGTATTTCGGATTACTACCAAAAGGTAGCACATATTTAATTTTGAATTGAACCGCCGTGTGCCGAACGGCATGCACGGTGGTGTGAGAGGGCGATTAATTTCGCCCTACTCGATTTACATGAAAGTTTTTGTATGTTAGAATAAAATTGATAAGTTAGGTTGTCTTTGACAGGAGGTCAGTTGCTATGCGGAAAATAATTATCATGTGTATAATGCTTCTAAATGTGTGTTGCCTTACCTCCTGTATATATTATAATTCGCCGCGACCGACAGCAGATATAACGGCTGTTGTGCTCGGTGACACTGAAAAGCAAGTGCTTGAAAAAGCCGGGGAACCGCTATCCTACTTCGGTAGAGAAGACGATATTTTCATCTATGGCTATGTTGCAGATGAACAGTATAAATATAAGATTGTCTGGTTTCGTGATGGGAAAGTTTCAATGCTTGGAGAATCGGGTAAGGGTTACACATTTTCAGTGACGGAGATAGCAGAATCGCACGATTTTGTCGATTTGGGAAAGCCTATTATGCTTTGGCATGATGGCATGGATATGTATGAAACAGTTGGCTTTTTGGGTACAGAATATGAACGCATAACTGACGGCATATATAATTCAGAGCATATTTATGCGTTGCCAAACGGCGCGCTTCGGTTACAATTTTACGGTACACAGCTGACGGAGGTAACAGACACATCCGAAGATGGAGAACAGAAAGTTTTGTGGCAGGAGGATTTGCCGATTGACCGGGTGCAGCTTGGCGACACAAAAAAAGAAGTGGAAAAGAAGGTTGGTAAGTCTGAGGAATTTATAGGTTCATGGGACAATAATATATCTTTGTACACAATTCGTGAAGGTCATCCAGAAGAATATAAAATATTGTGGTTTGATGAAAATAATAAGTTTTATATGATGGCTGAAGAAAAAAGTGGCGAAATTGAAAATTGGGAAATTGCAAAAGGGCACAAGTTTTTATCATTCGAAGAAGCAAAAGAATATTCAGGGTGGGCAGCGGACAGAAGTTATTTCTATATTATAGGTCTTTTAGGACCAAGATATACGATGTACACCTATGGTTCAGGAATCATTGTAAGGGTGCTGACGTATACATATGATAGTGGAGAAGCTTTGGTTTTTGAATGTCCGTTTGGATTGCTTGGTGAAGTGCGGTATAAGGATGCTGCCGGTACAGAAACTGAATTGTGGGATGATTCTCATACCGTAAGAAAAAAAGACGGAACGCCGGTGTTGTAAAAATGAATAATAAAAGGACGCAAATGCGTCCTTTTATTATATGCAATTATTTTCCCATGTTTTTGCTCTTTTCAATACACTTGCGCATTGCATCCATAACACAGCCTCGAAGACCGCCTTGCTCTAAAGCCTCAACGGCATCGATTGTTGTGCCGCCCGGTGAGCAAACCATATCCTTGAGCTCCCCCGGGTGTTTTCCGGTCTCGAGCACCATTTTTGCCGAGCCTAAAACGGCTTGTGCTGCAAAGGTATAGGCTAAATCACGTGGCATACCGCCGGCAACTGCGCCGTCTGCAAGTGCCTCTATAAATAAAAATACATAAGCGGGGCTACTGCCGCTGACGGCAACGGCAGCATCCATTTGTTTTTCAGAAATAACCGCTGCTTTGCCAAAAGCGGAAAATAAATCCAGTACAGTCGAAAGCTCGGCTTCGCTGACCGGTGCCGGAGCATATACTGCAGTCATACCTTCCCCTACCATTGCCGGCGTGTTTGGCATGGTGCGGATGAGCTTTGCATCAAAGCCGAAGTGTGCTTTAAGTGCTTCTACAGTGAGACCGGGCGCAATTGAAATGTATAATCTGTCCTTTGCACCTTCAAGTGCGGCAAGCTCACGAATGACAAGCGGATAGATGTCCGGTTTGACTGCGATCAATATGGTGTCTGCCTGCTTAGCAGCTGCCGAATTGTCCGTATAGGTTTGAATACCTGCTGCGGCAAAATCAGCGAGACCTGCTGTATTTTTGTCAGACACATAAATGTCTTTTGCATCCATTTTTTTCGTGTTTAAAATGCCAAAAACCATGGCGTGCGCCATTTTTCCGCCGCCAATTACTGCGAGTTTCATTTAAATCATCCCTTCTTAATGGGCATTTCTGTCCAAACTTCTGTATTGAATAGCTTCTGC
>JAFQPV010000169.1 GCA_017411585.1 Clostridia bacterium
CGAACCTGTGACCCTCTGCTTGTAAGGCAGATGCTCTCCCAGCTGAGCTAAACTCCCGCACCAGTCGCTTCGCAAGCGACGAATGTTATTATACAAGATGTTTAGTGTCTTGTCAAGACTTTTTTTAAGAAAATTTGAAAAATTTTTTATTTTTTTGTGAGGCGGGCATATAGCTCTTCCAAATCTTCCTTGGAAAAATTATAAATTCGGTCACAGAATTGACAGGTTACTTCTGCCTTGCCCTGCTCATCAATCAGTGCGCGCAATTCCTCTTTGCCCATGCCGAGCAGTGCGCTGCATACGCGCTCGCGCGTACAGTCGCAGAGATATTCCGGCTTGGTTTCGTTCTGATACATAAACATATCAAAGCCTTCGGTTACGGTTAAGAGAATATCTTCCGGCGATTTGCCTTCGGAAAGCAGTGTGGTAATCGGCGGCAGTTTTTTGATGTTTTCTTCTAAAAGAATTGCATCTTCATCCGTTGCCTCCGGCATCAGCTGCAAAATAAAGCCACCTGCATTTAAAACACTGCCGTCTGTATCTACCAGTACACCAAGTGCACAGGCGCTCGGTACCTGTTCAGAGGTTGCAAAATACGAGGTGATGTCTTCGGCGATTTCACCGGAAACTAAATCAGTCTGCGCAGAATATGGCTCCTTCATACCTAAATCACAGACAACGGAGAGGGTGCCCTGCCCTACGGCTGCACCGACATTTAATTTGCCTGGTGCCTTGCTTGGTAATTCGACGAGCGGATTGGTGACATAGCCTTTTACATGGCCGCTTGAATCCGAGGTTACAATCAGCTTGCCCAAAGGACCGTCGCCTGCAACACGCAGGGTTAAACGGTCATTTTCGCCCTTCATCATATCGCCCATCATTGCACCTGCGGTTAAAAGTCTGCCCAGTGCGGCGGTTGCAATTGGGTATGTTTTGTGTATTTGCTGTGCTCGGCGCACGGTTTCGGTCGTTTCTGCAACAAAAATACGGATACCGCCCGTCGCGCTGATGCCACGAAGTATTGTGTCTGCCATAATCTAACGCTTCTTTCTTTAACAGTTTAGTCAAATTGGTCTTTAAATATGCGCGGTCGAGTACATACTCTGCCATTGCATCGAATATAAATGCTACGCTTTTTTCTAATTTTATCAATTTTTTGTATATTTGTAAATATTTTTTGAAAATATTTGTAATAGTTATATGTTTGTGATAAAATACATTCAATGAAAAAGAAAGGTGGAAGAAAGAATGAATGATAAAGAGCTTTTCGAAAAATTGAGTTATACAGTCAAGCATGTAAATACCGTGCTGGATGAGGCTTTGAAGGCAGCGGCCTTTGAATATTGCGAGGGATATAAGGATTATATCACAAAGGCAAAGACCGAGCGTGAGGCTGTGACATTGACAGAAAAAATTGCGCAGGAAAATGGTTTTACCGCGCTTTGCGATATGAGTGTATTAAAGCCGGGCGATAAGGTATATTCCATCAACGGCGGCAAGGGGATTATGCTTGCCATTATCGGCAAGGAGGACATCTTAGAGGGTGTAAATATTGTCGGCGCGCATTTAGATGCACCGCGTCTGGATTTAAAACCACGTCCGCTCTTTGAAGACAGTGACATGGCCTGGCTGAAAACGCAGTATTACGGTGGCATCAGAAAGTACCAATGGTTAGCGTTGCCGCTTGCAATGCATGGTGTGATTTGTAAAACAGACGGTACAAGTGTAGATATTTGCATTGGCGAAGAGGCGGGCGAACCGGTGTTTACGATTACGGACCTTCTGCCGCATCTTGCACAGGAGCAGTCTCAAAAGACGTTGTCTAATGCATTTAATGCGGATAATTTCCATATCCTGATGGGCGGTCTGCCAAAGGGGGATGATGAAATTAAGGAAAAGGTGAAGTTTAATGTTCTTTCTATGCTTTATGAAAAGTACGGCATCACGGAAGAAGACTTTACAAGTGCCGAGATTGAATTTGTTCCGGCGGGCGCTGCCAGAGATGTCGGATTAGACCGAGCGCTCGTCGGCGGCTATGCTCAAGATGACCGTGTTTGTAGCTATGCAGCATTGAAGGCATTGTTGGATATGCAGCAGGTGCCGGAAAAAACGGCAATTTGTCTTTTAGTAGATAAGGAAGAAATCGGCTCTATGGGCAGAACGGGTATGAAGTCGCGCTTCTTTGAGTTGCAGCTTGGCGATATTACAGCAAAGCTGATTGGCGGATGCAATATAGATATATTAAATAAGATACTTTTTGCTTCCGAGTGTCTTTCGGCAGATGTAGGCGCAGCATATGATCCGCAGTATCCGGAGGTATTTGACCGCCGTAATTCCGCATTTGCGGGTAAGGGTGTGCTTTTATGTAAGTATACCGGCGGTCGCGGCAAATCTGGCTCCAGTGATGCAAGTGCAGAGTTTACGGCAAAGGTACGCCGCATCTTCAACGAAAACGACGTGCTGTGGCAAAACGGTGAGCTCGGCAAGGTGGATGTTGGCGGCGGCGGCACAATTGCACAGTATGTTGCAAATCTCGGCATCAATGTTATTGACTGTGGCACAGCGCTGTTCTGTATGCATGCACCGTTTGAGGTGGCAAACAAATTCGACTGTTATATGACATATAAGGCATATAAGGCATTTTTTGAAAATGCAAAATAATTGAAAATTTAAAATATGAAAGAAACGGTTTGTGGGTGAGCATCCTTAAGAACAATCGCCCTGGCCGTTTCTTTTTTTGTGCTTCCAGTTCTTCCAACATTTGAGGGTTGCATACAGGGTGGGGTCTGCGTATAATGGTAACTGTGGTTGACATAAAACTGAATTGAATTTGACGAAAAACGCATTAAAAAGCTATTTTTAATGCATGCGCCATTGTCAAAATGATTGTATTATGTAAACCTAAAAACAATATAAGGAGGAAACACCTGTATGAAAAAATTCAGTAAGTTTTTTGCGGCAGTCCTTGCATGCATGATGCTTTTCAGTGCAGTCAGCGCCGCAAGTGTAACTGCTTCCATTTTTCCGGATATGACGGATTCAAATCGAGAGGAAGCGGTAGAAACATTGTACGCACTCGGCATTATGGTCGGCGACAAAGACACAGGTCTTTTTAGACCGGATGATGCAATCAAGCGTTCCGAGGTTGCCAAAATCGCAGTTGCAGCACTCGGATTAACATCCGTAGCAGAGGGTTCGACAAACGCATCCAAGTACCCGGACGTAGGCGCAGATCACTGGGCAGTTGGTTACATCAATGTCGCAACCAGTCAGGGCATTGTTATCGGTGATACAGCGGGCAACTTCCGTCCGGAAGATACCATCACCTATGAAGAGGCAATGACTATTTTAGTCAGAATGATTGGTCATGAGCCGGCTGCGCTCTCCAAGGGTGGTTATCCGGCGGGCTTCCTTGTAGTCGGTTCGGAAAACAACATCAATAAAAATGCAAACGCAGCAGGCAATGCGCCGGCAACACGTTCCCTCGTGGCACAGATGATGTTTAACGCGCTGACCGTAGATATGATGGAGCAGACCAGCTTCGGCGACAAGCCGGAATATTCCGTAGTAGAGGGCAAGACATTGCTTTCTTCCAAGCTGAAGACAAAGAAGCTGACCGGCCAGGTTGTTGCAACCAGTCAAACAGCGCTTGATGGTGCGGCTGCACTCGACAAGGGCAAGGTAAAAATTGATAATGAGATTTACAATGCTGAGCATATTGATGCAGCAAACCTGCTTGGTTACAGAGTAGTATTCTATTTGCAGGAAGACGAATACGGCGATGAGCAGATTATCCTCATTCGTCCGGAGGCAAATAAAAACTCCACACTTTCCGTAACGGCGGATAATTTCGAGTCTATTACAGACGTTACAGGCAAAAAAGTGCTTGCGTACTGGAAGGATAAGGACAATGACAAGAAGGCAACAGAGGCAGACATTAAGACAGATGCAATTCTGATTTACAACGGAAAGTACGAAACAATGAGCAACGATCTTATTGATTTGACAAATGCGGCAGGCGGCATCGAGCTTTTGGACATTAACCGTGATAAGGTATATGACCTCGTATTTGTAACAGAGTTTAAAAACGTCGTTGTTGAAGAGGTTATGCCGACATCGGGCAAGATTATCGACAAGTACGGTGCACCGACACTTACACTTGATCCGGACGATGACACCATCGACGTGGAAATCGTAAAGGGTGGTGAGCACCTGAAGGTTGCGGATTTAAAGGAATGGGACGTGCTTTCCGTGGCGGCAAGCTCGGACAACAGAATTTACAGAATCTATGTTGTAAACAATGTTGTGGAAGGTAAGGTAGAAGAGCTCGACGATGAAGGGGTTATCATCGGTGGTAAGCTCTACGAAATTGCAAACAATTATACAGCAAGCATCGCATTAAAGGACGAGGGCAAATTCTACCTCGACGTTGAGGGCAAAATTGCAGCAGTTGATGCAACAAGCCAGATTAGTTCCAACTACGCATACCTCTTAGATGCAGGTATGACAAGCAGCTTAAGTGAAGAATTAGAGCTTCGCTTGTTCACAAAAGACGGTAAGACAGAAAACTTCAAAGCGACAGACAAGATTCGCTTTAACGGTACAAGCGGCGTAAAGGGCGCAGATGTATTTGCAGCACTAAAGGACGGCGCAGGTGAAATCGTAATGCAGCTGATTACCTTTGAAAAGAACTCCGAGGGTAAGATTGTTGCAATCACAACCGCAACGGACAATTCTGCAACCGGTGCAATCGATGAAAATAAGTTTACCTTGAATTTGAAGCTTGATGATGCAGTTTATAAGAAGGCAACCGGCAAGCTCGGCAATGTAAACGTAACAAAGGATACCGTAATCTTCGATATCCCGGCAGGCTCGACCGATCCGGACGAGTTCGCAATTCGCGACCTCTCCCTGTTTGAAAACGACAGCACCTATGATGCAATCGTATTTGACATGGGTAAGGACTACACGGCAAAGGCACTTATCGTAACCAATACGGTATACGAGGCTTCCGCAGAAGCATCCAGTGCAATTGTAACCAGCATTACAACCAGCTCGAATGCAAGCGATGAAATCGTAGATAAGCTGTATGTGATTGAAAACGGCGAAAAGAAAGAACTGCTTGCAACAGATAAGGATGTTCTTGTAAAACCGGGTGAGGGCGGCACATCCGTGAAGCTGCAGAAGGGTGATATCATTCAGTATAAGACAAACGCAAAGGGTGAAATTACAACCTTCCGTGTACTGTTAGATATCTCTAAGAAAGCAACACAGTTTGAAGCAACACCGACAGAGGATTTGGATATTGTATACGGTAAGGTAACTGCGAAGTTTGCATCCTCCATGAACGTAACCGTAAACGGCGGCGCAGAAAAGAACATTGCGTTCGGCGGCGCGAAGATTTATATCTTAGATGAAACAAAGTCTGTAAATGGTATGGTTAAGGAAGGTACAACCGGCGATATTCAGAAGTATGACGAAGCAGATGCAAGTTATGTGTTTGTAAAGTCCTATGAAGATGAAGTAAAGGAAATCATTATTGTAAAGCAGTAAGTATTAGGATTTGCAGAAAGGAACGCGTAGGTTTTTCGCGTTCCTTTTTTTGTTTTATTGGTGCCTTAAGGCGTGGAAATAAACCCCCAGTTCTACTGGGGGAAGAAAAAAGCTTTAGCAAATAAAACCTCCTATGGTATAATAGTAAATGGTTTGGCGACCGCATTACTAAAACACCAAGGAGGTTTTAAAC
>JAFQPV010000170.1 GCA_017411585.1 Clostridia bacterium
AAAGTTATTGATGAAGCTGTATACTACTTTAATTACATAAAACCAGTACGAAAGTTAAAAAGAAAACCGCCTGTTCAATACAGGCTTGAACAGGCAGCTTAAAATATTCTTTTTTGTGTCTACAAAGTATTGACTACTTCAGTGTAGTTTTATACACAGTGTCTTTTTTAATTTCTATTTAAATCTGAAGGCTCATATTCCTGCAATGGCGCAAGAAAACCGTGTTCCCACAGTTTATCTTCGATGCGTTTGAGAGTATCTTCATCATCGGCAACGACTGTATGATAATGATATCCGGCGGTTACGTTTTTTAAAAGGCTCGATTTGCCTTCGGCAATGTTTTTTAAAAAGTGCGCAACATCATAGCGGGACTTAATGTGCATTGGTGCCTTGATTTGATTATAGAATTTGTGATAGATAAACACATCCTCCACACAGCCACCCATGTCTACGATGAGGTTTAATTCTGTTTCAACGTCTTCGTCCGTGTGAATAACTTTAAATACTTTTCGCGGGCGAAGTTGTTCTTTCAGTATATAGCCGCGTGTCATTGCGTCGATTGTATAGCCGTCCTCACGCAAAGCAGCAATATCCTTTACAATGATTTGTCGGCTAACGCCGAATTCTTCTGCCAGACTGCCTGCACTGATGGGGGCAGATGCGGCAGCTAATTTATTTAAAATATTTTGTCTTCTGTTTTTAACCTTCATTTTTCTGCCTCCCGTAACGGATAGAGTCAGTGTGCATAAAAGCACAAAAGCGCGTCAGCTTTTGAGAATTTTATGAAATAAAATACTGCATGTGTTCATTATAGCATGAACGTCCTTGTTTTTCAAGAGTTTACACAACGAGTTATAGATGTAAAGTTTTGTGTAAAGTTTTTATTGACATTTCATATGGATGGGGTTATAATAATGCATTATGGAGGGATGAAACATGAGTAAATTCAAAGCATTTTTAAAAAGAAAAGACATTGAGTTTTCAGCAAAACGCTATTTTATTGACGCGCTCGGCGCAATGGCGCAGGGTTTGTTTGCATCGCTACTCATCGGCACAATTTTGTCGACAATCGGGCAGCAGCTCAGTATTGTGGCATTAGAGGAAATCGGTACATATGCCAAGGGCGTGCAGGGAAGTGCGATGGCGATTTCCATCGGTTATGCATTAAAATGTCCGCCGCTCGTACTGTTTTCACTGACGGCGGTCGGTCATGCGGCAAATGCGCTCGGTGGTGCCGGCGGTGCGTTTGCAGTTTTAATTATTGCCATTGTGGCAGCGGAGTTTGGTAAAGCGGTCAGCAAGGAAACAAAGTTGGATATTTTGGTGACGCCGATTGTCACCATTTGCGTAGGTATTTTACTTGCCATGCTGATTGCAGCCCCGATTGGTAAGGGGGCTGCGGCTGTAGGCAGCTTTATTATGTGGGCAACGGAGCTGCAGCCGTTTTGGATGGGTATTATTGTTTCTGTTGTGGTTGGTATTGCACTTACTTTGCCAATTTCGAGTGCAGCGATTTGTGCTGCAATCGGATTGACGGGGCTTGCCGGCGGCGCGGCACTTGCGGGCTGCTGTGCACAGATGGTTGGCTTTGCGGTTATGAGCTTCAAAGAAAATCGTTGGGGCGGACTTTTGGCGCAGGGCATTGGTACAAGTATGCTGCAGATGGGTAACATTGTAAAGAATCCGAAAATTTGGATTGCACCAATTGTGACCTCTGCAATTACAGGACCGATTTCAACGTGTATCTTTAAATTGGAGATGAACGGCGCACCGGTTTCTTCCGGTATGGGTACGTGCGGATTGGTTGGTCAAATCGGTATGTATACCGGTTGGCTTTCTGACGGGATCTCGATTACGGCAATGCATTGGATTGGTATGCTGTTAACGCATATAGTTTTGCCGGCAATTATTTGCTGGGTGCTAAGTCTTGTATGCAGAAAGCTTGGTTGGATTAAAGAAAACGATTTAAAACTGGATTTATAAGGAGAGGTTATGGAACAGTTTGTTTCGAAAGTCTGTGCACTTGTCAAGTCGTGCGCCAGCATTATTTTACAGGCGGACAGAGAAGGCATGGATGTCGACAGCAAAAGCGGTATTGCAAACTTCGTCACTGAGTATGATAAAATGGTGCAGGAGCGCTTGCGCATCGGTCTTTTAAGCCTTTGTCCGCAGGCGACCTTCATCGGAGAAGAGGGTGCACAGACGGCGTTTTCTGCGCAGGGAGAATTCTTTATTGTTGACCCGATTGACGGTACTACAAACTTTATCAAGGATTATCATATCAGCTGTATTTCGGTTGCCTATGTTAAAGACGGCGCGTTGACGGCATCGGTGATTTACAATCCGTATTTAAATGAAATGTATACGGCAATTCGCGGTAAAGGTGCGTTTTGCAATGAAAAGCTGATTTCGGTATCCAGACAACCGCTTGAAAACGGTATTGTGTTGTTCGGCACATCGCCGTATAACGCAGAACTGTCGAAAAAATCCTTTGAAATGGCATATGATTACTGCCAAAAGGCGCTGGACATCCGTCGTAGTGGCGCTGCGGTGTGGGATTTGTGCTGTATTGCATCAGGCAGAGCAGAGCTGTTTTTCGAGCTGCAGCTTTCGCCGTGGGACTATGCGGCAGGTACGCTTTTGGTGCGCGAGGCAGGCGGTATCGTTACAACAGTTGACGGTGGTGAAATTACCTTGGATAAGCCGTGCTCTATCCTGGCAAGAAATATGTAAAAAAAGCTATGGCTACTTGCTGAAGTGATATAATGATGGTAGACACAAAAAAGTGTCTACCATCATTATATCACTTCATCCGTGAGACGGCTTTTTATCATTCACATCCGATTTATCGGATATTTCACATTTGCGAAGCAATATCACTTGCCGCATAGCGGCAAATATCACTGGTGGTTATCCCTAAGGATAGCCACCATATGGGGGATATTTTTTTAAAGCGTAATTTCAAAAAGTCTTGCCTGAATATCTTCTGTAAAGTCAATGGTCAGGATCGATTGGTCGAAGCTGAATTTGGTTTCCATACCTGCCGGGTATGCAACCTTTACAGCCTTTGCCGCAATTTCAGGGAGGTCAAGCTTTACATGGCGCTCGCCGCCCAGGTTCCAGACAGCGAGGTAGACCTTGTTTTCGCATCTTAAGCCGGAGGCAACAAAGGTGTCGCCGTACTGTGCATAGCCCTTTGGCAGATACGGCAGGGAACGAAGCTTGTCCGGTGTCATCGCATTGTATACATCGATGCCCTCGCGAACAAGCGCGCGCTTTTCATCATCTAAAAGCTGCAGGCGCGATGCCAGATGCACGCGGCCGAGCAGGGAATTGACCATATTTACCACGACGCGCTCTTTGGAAATGCTTGCATTAACCTCCGATTCCGGTACGCTGTCGTAAACATCTATGCCGACCGGGTAGCTCCAAACGGCTGCCTGCTCCGGCAGTACGGAGGCGGAAATATTTGCGCTGATGTATGGGTACGCCAGATAGTCTGTCTGGTCGGAGGTGGACAGCAGGTGGAAGATGGAGAGCGCCTTATAATCAATGCGGTTGCCGCCACCTGCGCAGTCTTCAAAGATAACCTGCGGATGGCGATGCATTGCATCGAGCACCCAGTTTAAGAAGGCTTTGTACGCTTCCTCCAGGCCATCACC
>JAFQPV010000171.1 GCA_017411585.1 Clostridia bacterium
GATTGGTATAAGAAGGGCTACATTGATCAGGAAGTATTCACACGCTCGAATCCGCGTGGTGAGCTCTGGGGCAGTGATACAGGCGGTATGCTTTTCAACTGGTTCAGCTCCACAATGTCCTACAATACACAGATTAAGAACGTTCCGGGCTTCCATGTATCCGTTATGATGCCGCCGGCAAACCAGGATGGCAAGGCATACTGCCATTCCCCGGGTGCCCTTGTTGATGGTACCGGCTGGGGTATCTCCAAGGATAATGAGCATCTGGCTGAAACACTCAGATACTTTGACTTCTGGTACTCTGATGAAGGCTCCTGCTTAAACGCTATGGGTCTCGAGGGCAGAGACTGGTTGCCGGATGAAAATGGTGAGCCGAAGTACACAGACTTTGCTACAAACTACGAAGGCGGCGCTCCGCAGTTCGTAAGAGATATCGGTTGTATCGGTATCGGTTACTACATGCGTCAAAAGTGGCTCCTCTCCGGTATGACAGAGGAAGCTAAGCAGGGCAACATGGATTACATCGCTGCTGACTTCACAAGCAAGCTCGTACCGAAGTACAGCTTCACAGATGAAGAGCAGAATGTTATCGACGAGAAGTGGACTGCATGTGATACATACCTTTCCGAGTTTAAGCAGAAGGCTATTATGGGTCTTATCGATGTAGACAAGGAATGGGATGGCTACGTTGCTCAGCTCAAGAAGTTGGGTATTGATGATTGCCAGAAGGCACATAACGCAGCATATCACAGATATATGGATTTGCTTGCAAGCTTAGGTAAATAATCTGATTTAAACAAAAAAGAGAGTTGTCCGTATGGGCAACTCTTTTTTATTGAAAAAGTTTTTGCTTCAGCAATTCAAAATCCGGTGACGGTGGCGCGCTCAGGCGCATTTTTTTCTTTGTCAGCGGATGCAGAAATGTAAGGGTACTGCAGTGCAGCATCGTGCGGCTGCCGGGCACCTCTTTTCCGTAGAGGAAATCAGCGTAGAGCGGTGCGCCGAGATGCGCCATATGCACTCGGATTTGGTGTGTGCGCCCGGTAATCGGCTCTGCCTGCACCAAGGTGTATGCTTCAGCTTGCGCCAAGACGGAATAGTGTGTTTCGGCATACTGTCCGGCTTCGTCGATGCGGCGCTTGATAATGCCTTCGTCGCGTGCGATCGGCACATTTACGATGCCATCCTTTGCAGGCAGCGCACCGCAGCAAATCGCAAGGTAGGCTTTGCCGATTTTCTTTTCTCGGATTTGCTTTGAAAGTGCCTCTGACGAAAACCGGTTTTTCGCTATCAATACGATGCCGCTTGTGTCCTTATCTAAACGGTTGACCGCGCGAAAGGTGAAAGGAAGGTCCTTATAGTAATACCGCACGCCATTTGCAAGCGTGTCACTGTAGTGGCGGATAGAAGGATGTGTCGGGATGCCTGCCGGCTTGTTGACGGCGAGGATATCCTCATCCTCATAGAGAATGTCCAGCTCCATTTCGGTTGCCACAATGTTTTCTGAATCGGTTTCGTAGATACGCAAAACAAGCGTGTCTCCCGTGTGCGCCTTTTCCGTTACATTGGCATGCACGCCGTTTAAGGTGATGCCGTCGGCGGTTTTTAGCGCCGTAATCAGCGCGGAGGACAGCCCAAAATGCTTACGGAGTACAGATTTAATCTGTACTCCGTCATATTCTGTTGGAATTGTCAGCGTAAGTATGCGCATAAAATCCCTCTTACTCTAAATAGTCTTTACCTGCGGCAATTGCCTTTTTCACAGTCTCCGCCGCCGGTCCGCCGATGATGCTTCTGCCGTCAACGCAGGTTTTCATACTGATGGCATCGTAGACATCCTCTTCGAAAATCGGCGAGCAAGTCTTAAATTCATCCATCGTAAATTCATCGAGCGCTTTGTCATTTGCAAGTGCGTATGCAACCATTTTGCCGACAACTTCGTGTGCCTCGCGGAAGGGGAGTCCCTTCTTTACAAGGTAGTCTGCAGCGTCAGTCGCATTTGTAAAGCCGCCCTTCGCGCCGCGGAGCATATTTTCTTTTCTGATCTTCATTGTCGCGAGCATGTCGGTCATAACAGGCAGACAAAGCTTTACGGTATCAATTGCATCGAATACGCCTTCCTTGTCCTCCTGCATATCCTTATTATATGCAAGCGGAATGCCCTTCATCGTGGTCAGCATTGCCATTAAATCGCCATACACTCTGCCGGTCTTGCCGCGAATCAGCTCTGCAACGTCCGGATTTTTCTTCTGCGGCATAATCGACGAGCCGGTGGAGTATGCATCATCCATTTCAACAAACGAGAATTCGTGACTGCTCCATAAAATCAGCTCTTCGGAGAAACGGCTTAAGTGCATCATAATCATAGAAAGCACAAACTCAGTTTCGAGCACAAAGTCTCTGTCGCTTACGCCGTCCAAGGAATTTTGTGTTACCGCATCAAAGCCAAGCTGCTGCGCAACAAATTCGCGGTCTAACGGATAAGTTGTCGCTGCGAGTGCACCCGAGCCGAGCGGCATAATGTTTACGCGCTTTTTGGTATCTGCAAGGCGTTCAAGGTCGCGCTTTAACATCTCAAAATATGCCATCACATGATGCGCGAGCGTAATCGGCTGCGCTTTTTGCAGATGCGTGTAGCCCGGCATAATGGTGTCGGTGTTTTCTTCTGCAAGGCTTAAAAGTGTATGCATCAATTTTTTGAGCATATCGGAAATTTCATCAATTTCATCGCGAATGTACATGCGAATGTCGAGCGCAACCTGGTCGTTGCGGCTTCTGCCCGTATGCAGGCGCTTGCCGGCATCACCGATGCGCTCGGTTAAAATTTTCTCGATGTTCATATGAATATCCTCGGCATCGATTAAAAATTCAACCTTGCCGGCTTCGATATCCTCTAAAATTTCGCCGAGTGTTTTTACAATTAAATCTGCATCCGCCTGCGGAATAATCTCCTGCTTACCAAGCATAGTTGCATGTGCGATGCTGCCTAAGATATCCTGCTTATACATGCGCTGGTCAAAGCGGATGGAGGAGTTGAAATCGTCCACCTTTTTGTCCGTCGCTTTAGAAAATCGTCCGCCCCAAAGTTTTTGCATGGGTTTATCCTCCTTATGGGAAAATTCGGACGGAGAAGGCTCCGTCCGAATTATGGTATTTGCTTTTCTTATTTTGTCGGGTCAATGCCGTGCTTCTTGAGCATATGCGCGCGCACCTTGAGCGGCAAGCCGAAGAGGTTGATGAAGCCTGCAGAATCCTTCTGATCGTATACTTCGTCTGCATCGAAGGTTGCGATGTCTTCGTCGTAGAGGGAGTACGGAGAGGTTGTACCTGCCGGTGTGCAGTTGCCCTTGTACAGCTTCATTCTTACCTTACCGGTAACAGTCTCCTGTGTCTTATCCACGAAAGCGGAGAGCGCCTGACGGAGCGGTGTGTACCAAAGCCCGTCGTATACGAGGTCTGCAAACTTGTTTGCAACATCTGCCTTGTAGTGGAGTGTCTGCTTATCGAGGCAGAGGTACTCGAGCTCTTTGTGTGCAGCATATAAAAGTGTGCCGCCCGGTGTCTCATAAACGCCGCGGCTCTTCATGCCAACCAAACGATTCTCAACGATATCGTCAATGCCGACACCGTTTGCGCCAGCCAGCGCATTGGCTTTCTTCAAAAGCTCAACCGGAGCGAGCTTTTCACCGTCGATCGCAACCGGGACACCCTTTTCAAATTCGATTTCTACATAAGTCGGTACATCCGGTGCCTTTTCCGGAGAAACCATAAGCTTCAAAATCTTTTCGAGGTTCGGCTCGTTTGCCGGATCCTCTAAATCCATACCCTCATGGCTCAAGTGCCAGATGTTTCTGTCCATGGAGTAGTTGTCTTCCTTGGTAACCGGGATATCGATGCCTCTTGCGAGTGCGTAGTCGATTTCCTCTTCACGGGATTTGATATCCCAAATACGCCACGGAGCGATAATCTTTAAGTGCGGTGCAAGTGCCTTGATGGTCAGCTCGAAACGCACCTGGTCGTTACCCTTACCTGTGCAGCCGTGACAAATAGCTGTTGCGCCTTCCTTTTCAGCGATTTCAACAATGCGCTTTGCGATACACGGTCTTGCATGGGAAGTACCTAAAAGATATTTGCCCTCGTATACAGCACCTGCCTTGAGTGTCGGCCAGATAAAATCTGTCACATACTCTTCCTGCAGGTTTTCGATGTAGAGCTTGGAAGCGCCTGTCTTTAAAGCCTTTTCTTCCAGACCCTCTGTTTCTTTACCCTGACCAACGTCACCGCAAACTGCGATAACCTCGTAATCATAGTTCTCCTTCAGCCACGGAATGATAATGGAAGTATCCAGACCGCCGGAGTACGCCAGTACAACTTTTTCTTTTGCCATTGTAAACCCTCCAAGTTTATGTTAAAATAAATATAATAAGTAAATTTTGGAATGAATAAAAATTAAATTTTATGCATCTTTATGCATAAATATTCATACCATGGTGTATTATACACTATTTAAAGAAGAAATGCAATAGCAAAAATGAAAAAAATTCACTTTTTTTAGAATAGGAGTGCATTTATGCGAATTTTAGGAATTGACCCGGGTATCGCAAC
>JAFQPV010000172.1 GCA_017411585.1 Clostridia bacterium
GACCGGCAGGTTGATTACGATTTTGGTATTGTCCTTTTTAATGTGTTCGATGATGGTTTCGTAGCGCGCCAGCATTGTGGCAATGTCCTTTTCGGAATCTTCATACGCTGTCATTTGCAGCTCATTTGCGCCGAACAGGAAAGTAACGATATCCGGGCGTACAAAGTTGTTTTTCTCCAGATATTTTTCAAAGTTGAATTCAAATTCCGGATTTTCATCCACAATGGTGAATTCGCCATTCTCAAACTTGCAAAGTGCGCCGTCCTTCATAGTGTACATGCCTTCTTCGATCGGCTGGTAGGTAAAGCCGGCGGTGTAGTAGGAATTCGGTGTTTCCTGTACTCTCTGCCAGAATTCATAGCTTCCGTAATAATCCTTTGCGGCTACATTTTTCGGGAACAGGAACGGGGAAACATCGCTGTTGTCCTTCCAGTAGTTCTCTAAATAGAACTGAATTCTCCAGCCGCCGCGGCCTTCGTGGTTTGCGCTGCGAAGCTTGCGTATGCCACAGGTGCTTGTGTTTTCGGACTTCCAGGAGGCATGATATACATATTCTTCACCGCGCGTCATAGAGTCGCCGATGCACAGCATATTTGCCTGCTTTTTCGAACGCTCGGTCAAATGCACATTGATGGTTTTATCTGCTAAAAGCTCAGCGTATAAGTAAATGCGGATGCGCAGCGGAAAATCGTTTTCCTCGCCGAAGGTATCCAGTCTCCAGCAATGCCCCAGGTTTTTGCCGTAAGCGCAGTCGATTTTCACATCGAAATCCTCGGTATACGGGAACAGAATGTTTTTGTAGTAAATGTTATACTCCTCGCGCTGCGGCGCGATGTCCTGGTTTGTTTTTTCGCGCAGGATATACACGGTATCCGGCAGAATAATCATTGGTTTCATAGATAGTCACTCCCTTTGCAAATGAGTTTAGCATACTGGATGAAAAAAGTCAATCCGTTACAAAAAGACAGGAAATAGTTACAAAAAAACATTGCAATTTTGCACATTTGTGCTACAATGAAGGCACAGAGGTGAGCAAAATGAAAAAGTACTTATTGCCGGAGAGCGGCACATTTTATAAGGCAAATTTGCATTGCCATTCGACCTATTCGGATGGGCGCTGGACGCCGGAGGAAATCAAAAAGGCGTATATGCGGCAGGGGTATTCGATTGTGGCGTACACCGACCACAATGTTTTAATTCCGCACCACGAGCTGACGGATGAAAACTTCCTTGCTATTCTGGGCACGGAAATCGATATCGACGAGGATGTAAAGCGCTGGGTGCATACGCGCTGTGCACACTGGTGTATTTTAGCCATTGACCCGGAAAATGATATTCAGCCGTGCTGGCACAGAGAAAAGTATCAGCTGCAAAACGCCGTATTGCATCGAGACGAGGTCAAGTTTGACGAATCCGAACCGGACTATGAAAGAGTGTATTCAATTGAGTGCATCAATGACATGATGAAAACGGCGATGGATAAGGGCTTTTTTGTAACCTACAACCATCCGACCTGGTCGCTCGAAGGCTTTGAAACCTACAGCAAGTTTAAATATATGCACGCGATGGAGATTTACAATCACTCAGCCTATTATGAAGGCTACGATGACCATAATTCTAAAGAATACGATGAGCTTTTGCGCCTTGGCAACCGTATTTATGCCATCGCCGCCGATGATAACCATAACCGCGGCGCATACGATTCCTTTGGCGGCTATACGATGATTAAGGCGGACAAATTAGAGTACCGCACCGTGATGCAGGCGCTTTTAGACGGTAACTTTTACGCTTCCGAGGGCGGACCGGATATTCATGAGCTATACTACGAGGACGGCAAGGTGTATGTTACCTTCGACGCTGCGCGCGAAGCGTTTATCTCTAAAGATGTGCGCCGCTCTCAGCGTGTGTGGCGCGACGGTCAGCTGATTACAAGCGCCGTGTTTGATGTGCGCGAGGATGAAGACTACTTCCGCATCACTATTGTCGGCGAGGACGGCAAGCGTTCCTATACAAATGCATACTTTATTGATGAGATTATGAAATAAAAAAAGCCCGCCGGGCTTTTTTTATTGGTACAAGCATTTACTTTTTTTGTGGGTTGTGGTACAATGGGCGCAAAGAAAAAGGAGAGGATGAATATCTATGTCAAATATTTCACAGCTCGACCCGAATTTTAAGGTCGGCTCCAAAATTGAAAAGGAAAATGTAAAGTTTTATAACGCCCTGGAAGCACCGTTTAAAATCTACGGGGTATATATGGAAAACGGTCGGTTTCGCCGTATGCCGCAGGCGATTGCCGAGCAGGTAAATCTCGGTGTAGCTCGATTACACGCCAACACCGCGGGCGGCAGAATTCGCTTTAAAACGAACAGCAGCTTTGTTGCAATTTCGGCGAAAATGCCGGTGCTCGGCAAGATGTCGCACTTTGCGTTCTCCGGTTCTATTGGCTTTGATTTATATGCCAAAGACGAAAACGGTTTAAAGTACATCAAAACCTTTATGCCGACTGTGGATATTACCGAGGGGTATGAAAGCCTTTTAGAGCTTGGCGAAAGCAAAATGCGCGAGATTTTAATTCATTTTCCGACATATAGTGCTGTTTCCGACTTGTATATCGGTATAGAGGACGGCGCTGTAATCGAAGAGGCGGATGACTATAAGTATGCAAAACCGTTTGTGTGTTATGGCTCGTCGATTACACAGGGGGGTTGCGCTTCGCGGTCGGGCAATGCTTATCCATCCTTTTTGTCGCGCTGGTATGACATCGACCATATCAATCTCGGCTTTTCCGGTAGTGCAAGAGCGGAGGATCCGATTGCGGACTACGTGGCAGGGCTGGACATGTCCTTCTTTTTGTTCGATTATGACCATAATGCAACATCAAATGAGCTTTATTTAAATACACACGAAAAAATGTTTAAAAAGGTGCGCGCGGCACATCCGGACATTCCGATTCTGATTATGACGCGCCCAAGCTACAATCTGCACGAGGTTGCGCTTTCCCGCAAGAAAATTGCATACAGAACCTATGAAAATGCAATTGCAGCCGGGGATAAGCGTGTATGGTTTATGGATGGTGTGCAGCTGATGGCGCTTTGCGGAGATGAGGGCACGGTGGACAATACACATCCGACAGACCTCGGATTTTTCTCTATGGCAAAAGCAATTGCGAATTGGATAGATACATATAAAATTCTGGAACTGATTGAAAAAGCATAAAGGGAGGGGAAACACATTATGTCAAAGATTGAAAAAATTGATAAAAATTTAGCGGTTGGTGCTACGATAAACAAAGAGGGGCTGGTTTTCTATAATGCCTTGGAAGCGCCGTTTAAAATATACGGCATCTATATGCACGGCGGAAGGTTTCGCCGCATGCCGGAGGAGGTAGCCGCGCAGGTGAGTCAGGGCGTACTTGGCTTGCATGCTTGTACTGCCGGCGGCAGACTGCGCTTTAAAACGAATAGCAGTGCCATAGCGCTCTGTGTAAAAATGCCGAATATTTATCAGGGAGCGCATTTTGCACTTTCGGGCTCGAGCGGCTTCGATTTATATGAAGAAACCGACGAGGGTGTGCGCTATTTTAAAACCTTTATGCCGAAGGTTGGGATGCAGGAGGGGTATGAAAGCCTTTTGGATTTTGAGGAACTTAATCTTTTAACGCCGGAGTTTAAAAGTGACCCTAAAAAGGTGCGCACCTATTTGATTCATTTTCCGACCTACAGTTCTGTTTCCGAGCTGCATATCGGCATCAAAGAAGGCGCAATACTGGAAGCCGCGGAGGAATATAAATATACAAAACCGTTTGTGGTTTACGGCTCGTCGATTACGCAGGGTGGCTGTGCTTCCCGCTCGGGGAATGCGTATCCGTCTATTCTGAGTCGCCGTTTCAGCTGTGACCATATCAATCTGGGGTTTTCGGGCAGTGCAAAGGCAGAGGATGCGATGATAGAGTATCTTTCCGGATTGGATATGTCTTTCTTTATTTATGACTATGATCACAATGCAAATGATAATGAACACTATGCGCAAACGCACGAAAAACTATTTAAATCCGTTCGCACAGCGCATCCGGACATTCCGATTCTGATTTTAACCAGACCACGCTATTATCTCAATTCCGTTGGTGTCACGCGTCGTGAAATTGCGTTGAAAACATACGAAAATGCACTTGCCGCAGGTGATAAGCGTGTGTGGTTTATGGATGGCAAACAGCTGATGACACTTTGTAAAGACGAGGGAACGGTAGATAACTGTCATCCGACGGACTTTGGATTCCACTCTATGGCAAAAGCTATCGGCGACTGGATGGTAGAAAATCATATTCTGGAGATGATTTGATGTTTGGCGGGAAAATGAAAGCGCTGACCTTCAGCTACGATGACGGTGTAACACAGGATATTCGCCTGATAGAGCTTTTTAATAAATACGGCCTAAAGGCGACATTTAACCTGAATTCCGAATTTCTTGGCGGTCAGAATAATCTTGTGCGCAACGGCGTGGAGATTACGCACAATAAAGTGAAAGCGCAGGATGTTCGCGCAATTTATACAGGGCACGAGGTGGCAGCGCATACACTGACGCACCCGCTTTTGGTAAAGGAAACGGATGAAGAAGTCATTCGCCAGGTCGAGCAGGACAGGCTTGCGCTGTCAGAGCTTGCAGGCTATGAGGTTATTGGTATGGCGTATCCGTGCGGCGGCATAAACTGCGACGATCGCGTGGCAAAGCTTATCCGGGAAAACACTGGCATAAAATATGCCCGCACCGTACCGACGACGGAAAGCTTTTCGGTGTATCCCGACTTGTATCAATACAAGGGCAGTGTGTATCACCACGAACAATGGGATAAAATGCTTGAAATGGGCAAGGCGTTTTTGGAACTGAAAGCCGAAACGCCGCAGGTGTTCTACATCTGGGGACACGCTTATGAATTTGATATCTATCCGGAGCGCTGGGCACAGTTTGAGGAATTTTTAAAAATGTTGAGCGGATATGACGATATTTTCTACGGTACAAATAAAGAAGTGTTGCTTTAATAAAAAAAGACGGTTTTTATTTTATTTTAAAAACCGTCTTTTTTATTGGTGCCTTAAGGCGTGGAAATAAACCCCCAGTTCTACTGGGGGAAGAAAAAAGCTTTAGCAAATAAAACCTCCTATGGTATAATAGTAAATGGTTTGGCGACCGCATTACTAAAACACCAAGGAGGTTTTAAAC
>JAFQPV010000173.1 GCA_017411585.1 Clostridia bacterium
CGTGAAGGACAGTACTCTGCGTACGGCCTTCACGCGCCAACAAAGTATCGCGCAAAAATAGCCGACGCAAACAAAAACAAAAGGAGCCTGTATCTCTACAGACTCCTTTCGTATGAGCGTGTTTGCCCTGTCTAATGTAGGGAAGACGACAGGGACTTATTATGCTACGGGCTAGGCCCGTTGTAGCTTAGATTAGTTATGATAGCTTTTGATGAAGCTAAGCATAGTGTCAAGATTTTTCTCGATGTCAGCTACGAGCTTAAACTGCGTACGTGCACGGTCGAGATTGTGATTTTCACGGTGAATCTTAAAATATGTATCGCCGTTTAGGTGATCTTCTAAGAAACGGATGCCGCACTCATAGGTCATAATTGCAGCGGAAATCGGCATCAAAAGAAGCTCCTTTTCAGTCAGGGTGCTGCCCATAGAATCGAGGCAGCCCTTGGTGAAGGCTTCAAATACCTTTAGGTCAAAGTTGACAAGCGAAAGATCGATGTCATCTTCTTCACCGGTGTTTGCTGCAAAACGCAGAAAATCACCATAGTCGTATAGGAAAGAACCCGGCATGACGGTATCAAGGTCAATAAGACACACCGGCTCTTTGGTTTCGGAATCAAAGAGGATATTGTTCATTTTCGTGTCGTTATGTGTAACACGAACGGGAACGCTGCCCTCCTGCATTGCATCCAAAATGATGCTTGTGATATTTTCGCGATCCAGCGCAAACTGAATTTCTGCCTGCACGGATGCCGCTCTGCCCATCTTATCTGCAGCAATGGCTGCTTTTAAGTTTTCAAAACGCTTTTTTGTATGATGGAAATTCGGGATGGTTTCCGTAAGCGTTGAAGCATCAAACCCATCTAAAATGCTGTAAAAATTACCGATGGCAACTGCCGCATTATAGTAATACTTCAAATCATCAGCCTTGTCTACGCTGTCACAGTCATCCACGAACTGATATGCTCTGTAATACTCTCCGTTTGCCGCCTGAAAAACATTGGCACCGTCTGTTGTTTTGCACATATGCAGTGTACAACGGGGCGTGTCCTTGCCCATCTCTTTGGTTCTTTCCGTAATATATTCTGTTACGGAAGCCACATTGTCCATCAGCGCAACCGGGTTTTTAAACACGTCTTTATTGATTTTTTGCAGAACATACTTCGGTGTTCCGTCAATGATAAATGTATCGTTAATATGTCCGTTACCGAACGGTTTGCCGCTTGCCTTAAATCCAAAGGCATCTAACACGGCTTTAAATTCTTTTTCAGAAAGTGCGCTCATATTCAACCTTCTCTCCCTTATTTTATGCAATCGCTTCCCTTCGACTGCTCTGTATACAATTATATTTGCATTTTTCAAGTTTGTATTTACAATTTTGGTCGTGCTATTTGCACATTCGGACATTTTTCTTGCACTTTTTATCCAAAAATTTGCATTTTCAGCCAACGCGTGTTAGAATAAAGAAAATGAGAAAGGCGGGCGGTGCAAAAATGAATTATCAGAAAACCAAGCTCAAAGAAGATTTTAAAATCGACTCTCTGATTACGGTACACTATTTTGAATACACGCGTTATTTTGAATTTGAAGGTGAGAGCCACGATTTTTGGGAGCTGGTATATGTCGACAAAGGCAGTGTAGAAATTATGACGCGCGACGGAAACTTCCCGCTCTATCGCGGACAAATGACCTTTCATCATCCCAATCAGTGGCATTCTATCCGCACAGCGGACAACGCGACAACAAACGTAATTATTCTCTCGTTTGATTGCCGTTCCAGAGAAATGCGTTTTTTCCAAAACCGCACCCTGGACACCTCCAATCACGTTCGTCTGCTTTTGTCCAAAATCATCGAAGAAGCCAAAAATGTGTACGACTCTCCGCTCGGCGACCCATACACCAAAAAGCTGACGCGCAAGGCAGAGCCGTTGTTTGGCGCAGAACAGCTGATTAAAATCAATTTAACCGAAATCCTCATTTGTCTGATGCGCAGTACACTCAGCACCACCACACCGGTAAGCATCTCATCTTTAAATCTGAAACGACAGCCGAAAACCGTGCTGGATGTGATTGCCTATATGGAAGAAAATGTGCATAAAAAAGTGACGTTCGATGAAATTATGTTGCATGTATCCATGAGCAAAACGGCACTCAAGGAAATGTTTCGCCGCGAAACCGGTATGAGTGTCATGCAGTATTTCTCACAGTTAAAGACAGAGCGTGCGAAAATGCTGATTCGCGAAAATTATTACAACATTACACAAATTGCTGCAATGCTCGGCTTTGAGAGCATCCACTATTTCTCGCGCTGGTTCAAAAAGCAAACCGGCATGTCTCCGCTGGAATATGCGCACTCTGTAGTAGCAATTTTGGAGCGAAAGCTATAAGGATGAGGTTATAATGAAAAAAACAACGGAAAATAAAATAACCGCCGCACAGGTCAAAGCTTGCGCGGCTGCACTCGGCATCAGCGACACCGGCATCTGCAGCGCAGAAGCGGATACATCGCTTATTTCACATCTGCCGGATGGTGCAACACCGTTTGTAGCCGCTGCCGAAAACCGCATCGCGCCGAATGCATATCTTAATGATGCGCAGAGCGTCATTGTCTGTGCCTTTCACTATGCGCAGCCGCTACAGCCAAAAGCCAATATATCGCGCTATGCCTGGATGCAGGACTATCACATTGTCGTAAAAGACTATCTTTCGCGCCTGCTTGAAAAGCTGCAAACACGCAGCCCGGATGTAAAGGGTTACATTTTTTCCGACAATTCGCCGCTGTGCGATAAGGCGCTTGCCTACCGCGCCGGCTTAGGCTATTTCGGCAAAAACAGCCTGCTTTTACATCCGCGCTTTGGCAGTTTGTTTTTCATCGGCGGCATCGTTACAAATTTGAAATTAGAAGCAGATACGCCTATACAAGGAAGCTGCGGCGACTGTCACGCTTGCGAAAAAGCCTGCCCTGCAGGACTTTGCGGCAGTGGTCAGCTAAACGGTTATGCCTGCATTTCTTACCTGCAGCAAAAAAAGGGGGATTTTACGGAAGCAGAGGCTGCGCTCGTGCGCAAAGCCGGCTCTGCCTGGGGCTGCGATTTATGTATAAATGCGTGTCCGCACAATCAAGGGCAATCCCCCACCAGCATTCCGGAGTTTGCCGTAATAGACTGTTTTTTGTCGCCGGAGATTACCAAGGCAGAATTTGACGCGAATTACAAAAACCGCGCCTTTCACTGGCGCGGCTACAAAACGCTCAAACGCAATTTAGATGCCCTATATAAATAAAGTGTGAATAATGCTATATCCCCCCTTGTATACCTTGACTATTTTAGGAAAATATAGTACAATTAACCTGTATTATTTTGAGAAAGGAAGCGGCTTTGATGAACGGTAGCGCATATATTTTAGTTGTCATCGGAATACTTGTGGCAAAATGCCTCGGCTTTGTGCGCGATATCATCTTCGCCTCCGTCTTTGGTGCTTCCGAATATACAGATATTTATTTTCAGGTCTTCGGTCTTGCCAGTCTGGTGTTTACCGGTGTCGGCGCGGCACTCTCCATTTTAATTATTAAAAACTTAAACAAGCCGGAAAATCTCGGCACCGAAAACCAAAAGCGTTATGTCGCGCAGTTTATGACAAAAACCGCACTGCTCGTGTTATTGGTTACGGTACTTTTATACCTTTTTGCCGGTCCGATTGTGCGCATACTTCTGCCGGGACTGCAGGATGATTTATTCGCTGTAGCGGTGCAGACCATGTATATTATGCTGCCAAGCTGCCTGTTTGTCATTCTCGCCTACATTATGTCCGGTGTTTTGCAAAACTGCAAAGTCTTCTTCATCACGTCTGTGATGAGTTTGCCGTACAATGTGCTCATTATCGCGGCTCTTCTTTTTGAAAACATCAGTTTAACCACTGTTAGCATTCTGACCACCATCGGTTGGTTTTTACACATTGTTATTTTGTTGCCGAGCTTCCATAAAAACGGTTATCGACTGTTCGGCAAGCTGCAAAAAGCCTCCCGCGGCGAAAACAACCGCGAGGTTTTGTACATTTTTATTTCCAGCATGATGTTTCAGCTGATGTTTATGATTGACAAAGCCTCGGTATCTTCGGATACGGGTGCGGCTTCAACACTGAATTACGCATCAAATCTGTTCATTGCGATTTCCAGCGTATTTGTCGTTGCAATGAGCAATGTTTCCTATCCGTCCATCTGCAGATGCTATGAAAACGGAAATCACGCACAGGTGCGCAAAATTCTGCAATACATTATGACCGTGCTGAGTGCAATTTTCGTGCCTTTCGTCTTAACGGTAACCTGCTTCGGTCGTGAAATCATCTCCCTTTTATACGAACGCGGAGAATTCACACAGGCACTGAGCATTGAAACTGCAGCATTGTTTTGTATTTACACCTTCGGTATCTTGGGCTATGTATGTCAGGAGCTGTTTAACAAGGTTTTGTACCTTGCTTCCAAATACAGCTATACCGTTATCGGTACACTGCTTGTCGTGCTCTCTAAGCCGCTGATTAATTTGATGATTCTGCAAAAGGGCGGTGTCATTGCGGTTGCAATATCTACAACCATATTGTTCACGCTCTATGCAATTTGTATTTTGTTTGCTTTGCGCAAAGTTGTCGGCAACTACTTTAACAAAGACCTTGCCGTAAACTTGGCAAAAATTCTTTTGGCAGGTCTTGCCGCGCTCGGCACATACCTGCTTTGTACGCGCCTTCCGCTGCCGATGCAGGACAGCAAGCTCGGCTTTATTGTGCCGCTCGGTTTATGCGCGATTGTCTACGCAATTGTACTGCTCTGCACGGGCAGTGTAAAATACATCATTCAGAATAAGGATAATACGCTATGAAAAAAAGACACATCTTGTTTTTAGTGACCGCATTGGTCATGATTGCAACTACCATTCTGCCGGCACTCACCTGCAGAATTTCCTATGAACACAAGCACCGCGGCTTCGTCCCGGCAATTGAGTTAAACGATACGGCGGCGCAATTCAGCAAGGCAGATTTCGTCAAAGTCCTTCGTGACTACAGAGCCAGCGGCATAACCACAGCGCTTTTGCGCGAAGGCGAGGATGGCAGCTTTAACGCATCCTTGCTCGCCATGGCAAAGGAAGCCGGCTTGGACACTGCCATTTCCGTATATGGCGGTAATTTAAAAAATCTGACATATTGGAAAAACCTAAAAAAAGCAATTGAAGATTATGATGTGAAATATCTTTTATTAAAAGAGGTTGAAAATGAGTATTCGCACGAGTCCCCTTTTGCACAGCTGATTACGGATTATAATCTGACGTTGGTACTCGCCGAAAACAAAAACCACCTCTCCAACGAAAAACCGCCTGAGTTTGACAGCTGTATGGCAGCGGCAAACGGGCGGCTTATGCGATGCTATGAAACGCAGAAAACACCGGGCAAATTCCTTACCTCCGGCAAAGATGATCCGGATTTACTCTACTATCACATGATAAATTCCGCGCGCGACCGCAATACGGAATTTCTGTTAATCCATCAGATTACCGATGCTGCGCCGACACCGGAAGAAAACGCAAAAATCACACAGGCTTCCATTTTAAAATTCTGTGTTTGGATGCATAAGCTCGGCTATACGTACGGCCCTGCTGTTTCTTTGGCAGACTATACACCCAACCTGCGCTTGATGAATGCCGGCGGCGCATATCTCGGTATACTTATGCTGATTTACATACTGTACGTGTTGCGCGGCAAGAGTGAAGCGCATCTTGAATGGATTCTTTTCATAGCTGCAATTGTTGCCTTTGCAATTACATGGGCATTCCCGATGCAGCTTGTACTTCTCTATCCGACACTGTTTGCACCGCTCGGCGCATGCTTTAGCTTCACGCTAACCTATGCATATATGCAAAAATACAAGGATC
>JAFQPV010000174.1 GCA_017411585.1 Clostridia bacterium
ACAAAAACTGACCGAGCGACTCAGCCAAGAAAAAGAACACGATATTACTATAGTAGATTTGAATCCGGAGCCCATTGAAGAGCTCGTCAATCTGCGCGATGTTATGGGCGTATGCGGCAGCTGCGGCAGCATTGATACACTGATGGAGGCAGGCGCTGCTGAAGCTGACTTGCTGATTGCTGTTACAAAGTCGGACGAGCTTAATCTTTTAACCTGCCTGATGGCGCAAAAGGTTGGCAACTGCCAAACCATCGCCAGAGTCAGAAAACCGGAATACAGCAAGGCGCTTTCGTTTTTTAAAGACGATTTCGGTCTTGCAATGATTATCAATCCGGAGCACGCGGCTGCAAAGGAAATGGCAAGCGTACTGCGCTTCCCTTCTGCAATTCAGATTGACTCTTTTGCAAGAGGCAGAGTCGAAATTCTGAAATTCAGAATTTCCGAAGATTCCGTCCTTAACAATATGCAGGTATCCAAATTAGCACCGAAGCTGCACTGCGACATTTTGGTCTGCGGTGTTGAGCGCGGTGAGGATGCGTTTATCCCGCGCGGTGATTTTATCTTAAAAAGCGGCGATTTGGTCAGCATTATATCAACTATTAAAAATGCTGCAGATTTCTTTAAAAAAATCGGTGTTAAAACCAACCGCGTAAAAGACACTATCATCGTCGGCGGCGGTGAGACCGCATATTATCTGTCGGATATGCTTTTACAGGCAGGCATTGATGTTAAAATCATCGAACAAAATGCTGCCCGTTGCGAAGAGCTTTGTGATTTGCTTCCGAAAGCAACCATTATCCACGGTGACGGTACAGATAACCGCCTGCTTTTAGAGGAAGGACTTGAACGCACTGAATCCTTCGTTGCACTGACAAATATCGATGAAGAAAACATTCTGCTTTCTCTGTTTGCCAAGAGCAAAACAAACGCAAAGCTGGTAACCAAAATTAACAGAATTGCATACGACGAAGTCATCGACAACCTGCACCTGGATACAATGGTTTACCCGAAAAACATTACAGCGGAATACATTGTGCGTTATGTGCGTGCGATGAAAAACTCGATTGGTTCTAATATTGAAACGCTGCATTACATCCTGGGCAACAAAGCAGAAGCCTTAGAATTCCGCATTCGCGAAAATTCACCGATTGCCGGTACACCAATTGAGAAATTGCGTCTGAAAAGCAAGGTGCTTATCGCTTGTATCAATCGTGGCGGCCACATCATCATCCCGCGCGGTCGTGATATTATAAAGCCGCGTGACACCGTAATCATTGTCACCACCGAAAGCGGATTTAAAGACGTAAGTGATGTTTTAGACTAAGAGAACCAAAAAAGGAAAACGCTTATGAATTATCGAATTATATTTCACACCTTGGGCTGGGTGCTGTGCATTGAGGCAGGCTGCCTTCTGTTCCCTCTTCTGTGTGCACTCGTCTACGGTGAAAACTTTATGCTTTATATTTTTTGCATGCTTTTGTGCCTCGCATTTGCGCTGCCGCTGATTATAAAGCAGCCGAAAAACAAAGCGCTCTACGCAAAGGAAGGCTTTACCATTGTCGGGCTTGCCTGGATTGTAATGAGTTTGTTCGGTGCGTTGCCGTTTTATTTTTCCGGCTACATACCGAGCTTTATCGATGCGCTGTTCGAATCCGTTTCCGGCTTTACGACAACCGGCGCTTCCATCCTTTCGGATGTCGAAGCCTTACCAAAAAGCTTACTGTTCTGGCGCAGCTTCACACATTGGATTGGCGGTATGGGTGTGCTTGTATTTTTGGTGGCAATTCTCCCCCTTGCCGGCGGCGAGAATTTGCACCTAATTAAAGCGGAAAGCACCGGTCCTGCAGTAGGCAAGCTTGTGCCAAAAATCAAATCCAGTGCAAAATGGCTTTATGGTATGTATATCATTATGACGCTGATACAAATTCTATTGCTTTTGTTCGGCGGTTTGGATTTGTATGAAGCACTGACGCTGACCTTCGGCACAGCCGGTACGGGCGGATTCGGCATATTGAATTCCAGCTGTGCAGACTATTCATCGTATGTACAAATCGTAATCACAGTGTTTATGATTTTGTTCGGTATCGATTTTACCTTCTACTACCTGATTTTAATGCGCCGTTGGAAAATGATTGCAAACGCCGATGAAACCAAAGCATATCTTAGCATCATTCTGTTGTCCATTGTGTTGATTACAATCAATTGCCGCGACTTGTTTACAAGCCTCGGCGAAGCCATCAAGCACAGTGCTTTCCAGGTCGGCTCCATTATCACGACGACCGGCTACACCACAACCGATTTCGACCTATGGCCGGAATTTTCCAAAACCATACTGGTACTGCTTATGTTTATCGGCGCCTGCGCCGGCAGTACAGGCGGCGGTATCAAGGTGTCTCGAATTTTGATACTGCTTAAAAGCATTGTAAAGCAGGTGCGTATTTCCACACACCCGCGCAGCGTTGTAAAAATCACAATGAACGGTCGACCAATTGCGCACGAGACTATTCGTGCCGTAAATGTGTATATGGCAGCATACATTGCTATCTTTGTTGTGTCTATGCTAGTTATCTGTTTAGATAATCTGGACTTCACTACAAACTTCACCGCCATTGCCGCGACACTCAATAATATTGGTCCGGGTTTGGCACGCGTGGGTCCAACGCAGAATTTTTCCGTGTACTCCCCGCTTTCTACCTTAGTAATGTCTCTGGACATGCTGATTGGCAGACTTGAAATCTTTCCGATGCTGATTCTGTTTTCCCCAAATGCATGGAAGAAATAAACTTAAATGCGGATGGCAAAATGCCATCCGTTTTCTTTTCAAAAAATTTTTTCAAAAAATAAAAAAAAGTGTTGACAAAACAGTTTTTCTGCTGTATAATAAACAAGTCGTTTGCGAGTGTGCTGGAATCGGCAGACAGGCACGTTTGAGGGGCGTGTGCTTATGGCGTATGGGTTCAAGTCCCATCACTCGCACCATTTGATTAGGTGTCGGTTTTCGAACTTTTTTTCGAAAACCGACATTTTTTCTATTCTCAAATCCGCATTATTACTGATATTCTTATTTTCAACACTAAAATTAATTTTTTGAAAAAACCAAAAAACAAAATAAAAAAAATTAAAGAGTATTCGAATATCAACAACGTATTCTCATTAAACCTTGCCATAAACTTCTTCAAATCTGCTTGGTGTTTTGAAAGCTAGTGTGCTATGCGGACGTATTTCGTTGTAGAACGCTATGTACTCTTCAACTGATTTTTTAAATTCGTTTTCAGAACAATAATTTCTCCTATATGCCTCTTCTTTTTTGAAACTAGAAAAAAATGATTCCATTACTGCATTGTCATGAGGTCTTCTGGAATTTGAAAAAGATTGTGTAACTTTACAGTCGCGCAGTAGTGTTCTGAATGTGTCTGAAATATATTGACCACCCCTGTCACTATGGAACATTAGTTCTTGCGGACAGCCTCGATTTTCAAATGCTTGCTTGAATGTTGCAGTGACCAGATTAGTGCTACACTTTTTCGAGACTTTATATCCCACAACTTTTCGTGAAAACAAATCCAATATTACACACAAATAAACCGGATAGTTTTTTAGTTTAAAATATGTAATATCACTAACCCATTTTTCGTTTATTCGTTCCGCTTTGAATTCTCTGTTTAATATATTTCTTTTCATCCTTTCCTGTTCCTTTTTATAGCTACTTTTTGCCCCACGTTGAACACTTTCAAGTCCAAGTTCATCCATAATCCTTTTAACTCGGCGTTTTCCAACATTTATACCATTTTCAGCCAAAACTGCACAAATTTTAGCTGCTCCATATCGCTGTTGAGCCTCATCAAATATCTGCTGAACTTTAATCATCAATTGTGCTTGCTCTTCTAAATATTTACTTCTGTCCGCTTTTCTGAAAATATGATTGTAGAATGTACCTCTATCAACACTAAGAGCTTCACATAATTCACGAACACTATAGAGTTCGGTCTTTTCATATAAGTTGGCAAGTATTCTTAGCTTTCTTTGTAGTTCTACCTCATCTAACAGCTTCGTGAGTTTGATAATCTCTAATAAATGTGAGGTTCTTTCATATTTTCGTTTCAGTGCTTTGAAATCAGACAAAGTAAACGATTCTTCTAAAGAACCTCTTAGGGTATAATCGTTTACCCAACGAGCTACAGATGATGGTGCAACATTATACTTTTCTGCTGTTTGTATAATTGTATGTTGTTTATCATAATACGCTATAACCTGTTTTTTAAATTCATCAGAATATTTTTTCGGCATAGTAAAACATCCCCTTTCTTTTATTATAATATTTTACCATATAAAAAATCGTAATTAAACAACTCCTTTTATTCCATCAAACTAATCTTTATTCTCAACGTTTAAAGCAAAATAACCACTTATCAAATTATGGTTTAAATTGAAATTAAACGTAATATAGATCCTATATTATATATCTTCCAAAAACATTTTCTTTTCATTAATACGCACTTCTTCTGTTTAATCGCAACATAATAATTGCAAATAAATAGCAACTTTGGGTTCTGGAAAGTTATGATTTTATATTGACATTTGGGTTATTATATGTTATGATTTTTATACAGAGGTGATTATATTGCAAATATAAAGATTGAAAATAC
>JAFQPV010000021.1 GCA_017411585.1 Clostridia bacterium
CGAACTGTCTTGATACTTGCGGCAATATAGCCAACCTCACCTGCTTTTATGGATTTAGCAGGAAGAACCATGCCATACAGCATGGAGGCGGAGCAATCTGTTCTCGGTGCAATTTTAATCGACAGAAACAGCATTGCTGTAGCGAGCGAAATTGTGCGCGAAGCAGACTTCTATTTTGATCATAATCGTGTTATATTTGCGATTATGCAGGACTTATTTAATACGAATATGCCGATTGATATTGTAACGGTGTCGGATGCGCTCAAAAAAAGCGGTCAGCTTGAAGCTATTGGCGGCATCGGCTATCTTTCCAATATGGCGGCAAGCGTACCGACAGTTGCAAATATTACACAATATGCGCACATAGTGTCTGAAAAAGCACTTTTGCGCCGTATGATTGAAGCCGGTGAAAACATTGTAAATCTCGGTTATGAGGGCGCAAATGATGCCGGATTTGTATTAGAGCAGGCCGAAAAGCAGATTTTTGATATTATGCAGGGCAAGGATTCTAAAAGCGTTGTACCGATTCGCGAGCTTTTGGGCGACAGCTTTAAGATGATGCAGGAAATGGCGGCAAAGAAGGGAAAAGTAACCGGTGTGCCGACAGGTTTTGGTTATTTAGATCAAATGACTTCCGGTTTGCAGAAGACTGATCTTGTTTTAATTGCTGCACGTCCGGCTATGGGTAAAACCAGTTTTGCCTTGAATATTGCGCAGAATGCGGCAATTCGCAATAATGTGACAACGGCGATATTTAACCTGGAAATGTCGAAAGAGCAGCTTACAAGCCGTATTATCTGTTCCGAGGCTCTTGTCAGCGGTACGAAGTTAAAAGAAGGTACACTTGATGCAAATGATTGGGTAAATATCGGCGAGCATTTGGCGCGTATAGAAAAAGCACCGATTTTTATTGATGATACATCAACGGTAACGGTAGCGGAAATCCGCGCGAAGTGTCGCAGACTTAAGCAACAGCACAACCTCGGTTTGATTGTTATCGACTATTTGCAGCTGATGCAAAGTGGTTCTAAGTCGGATAACCGACAAAATGAGGTTGCGGACATTTCACGTTCGCTTAAGATTTTAGCAAAGGAAATTGAAGTGCCGATTATCTGCCTTTCGCAGCTTTCTCGAGGACCGGAGAGCAGAACGAATAAGCGTCCTATGCTTTCAGACCTTCGTGAATCCGGTGCAATTGAGCAGGATGCTGATATTGTAATGTTTTTGTACAGAGATGATTACTATAATCCAGACAGTCCGGAGAAGAACATTGCAGAATGTATTATAGCAAAACACAGAAATGGCGAAGTCGGTACGATTAAGCTATGGTGGGACGGTGCACATACAAAGTTTATGCATCTGGATGACCAACGTGGCGGCGGAGATGAAGAGTGGTAAACAAAATTAGAAAATTTGCAGATAAGAACAATCTGTTTTCGCGTGGAGAGCGTGTTTTGGTTGCGCTGTCCGGCGGTGCGGATTCTGTGTGCTTGTTGTATGTCTTGCTTGCGCTTAAAAGTGAATATGAACTTGTTGTAGATGCAGTGCATGTCAATCATATGCTGCGCGGAGCTGAAGCAGAACGCGATGCGGATTTTTGCAAAGCGTTGTGTGATAAACTCGGTGTGCGCTTGCACTTATGTGTTGAAGATGTAAATGCATATGCCGAAATAAGTGGAAAAAGCATTGAAACAGCAGCAAGAGATGTGCGTTATAAGGTTTTTGCACAACTCAAGGAATTGCACGGCTATGACAAAATTGCCGTTGCACATCATGCGCAGGACAATGCGGAAACCATTTTGATGCATCTGCTGCGCGGGAGCGGGTTGACCGGACTTCGTGGTATTTTACCTAAACGAGATGCGATTGTCCGACCGTTATTGGAAATGAGCAGAAAAGATATACTGGAATTTCTTTCTGAAAACAATATTCAATATGTGACAGACAGCACAAATGCACAGACAAAATATGCCAGAAATC
>JAFQPV010000175.1 GCA_017411585.1 Clostridia bacterium
CTGGCGAAATATAGTGCAAAAATTATTTAATATAGTTCAAATACAAATGCGAATTTGTGCGGTATAATGTAAGTAGTATTATTATTTTAAGGAGGCACAAATATGAGTAGAATTTGTATTCCCGACAGTGAATATCAGGAAAGAATCAAAAAAGCGGGTCAGCTGGTGCGCGAAAAGGGCTTGGATGTTATGGTTGTATCCAGCACAGAGTCCGACTATGCAAACGCGCGTTATTTCTCCGGCTTCTGGCCGCTGTTCGAAAGAGCGGGCGTAGCGATTTCCGCAACAGGTGAAGCTGCACTTTTGGTTGGTCCGGAATCGGCGATTTTCGCAAAGGACAGATCTAAGATTGACAACATTTTTGTATTAAAGGAATTCCGTGAGTCTGCAGACCCGGCATATCCGGAGCTGAAGGCTGACACCTTCAAGGATGCGTTCAAGAGCATCGGTGTGACCGGCGAAAACATCAAAATCGGTCTGGGCAGCTATGTAGAGTGCACACTCCCGATTTTTGAAGGTCTGAAGGAAAGCTATCCGAAGGCTGAAATCACAAACTGCAGTGATATTATGGTGACACTGCGTAAGATTAAGAGCATCAATGAGCTGGCTTGTATCCAGGAAGGCTTCCGTATCATTGAGGTTGCAACCGATGAAGTCATCCGTAACTTGAAGCCGGGCGTTACTGAGCTGCAGATGGTTGGTATCGCGCAGAAGGTAATTTATGAAGAAGGTGCAGAGTACGAAGGCCTTCCGATGTATGTGTTCTCTGAAAAATCCACAAGTCACGCCATCAGCCGTTCTTGCTACCGTACCATCAACAAGGGCGATATTGTACAGTTAAACCTCTCTGCAAAAATCGATGGTTATTCTCCGGCAATCGGTCTTCCGGTTGTAATGGGCAAGCTTGAGGGCAAGAGACGTGACACCGTGCAGTTCTGTTTAGAAGCGCACGACTGGACAGTAGAGCAGCTCAAGGCAGGTAAGCTGGCAAGCGATGTGGCTAAGGATTTCTATCAGCTCTTTGTTGACAACGGCTACAAAGATAACTTTGTATATGGTCCGTGCCACGGTACAGGTATGATTGAGGTTGAAGCACCGTGGATGGAAACAACATCCGACTATCCGCTCGAAGAGAATATGACCTTCCAGGTAGACACATTTATTTCCGGCGACGGCTTCGGCGTAAGATGGGAGAAGGGTGTAGCCATTACAAGGGATGGCTGTCATTCTATGACCGACTACTTAAAGAAGGGAATTATTGAACTCGATGTATAATGTAATTGGTAAAAAATATTGGATTTTGCCGGACTGCGAATTGCCGCAGCCGGGCGATAGTGTTGCCAAGGGGCATGAGTCCGTTATCATTGTAAACGATAGCGACGTGGATGCTGAAATCAACGTGAAGGTGTTTTTCACGGACAAAGATGCATATGAAGACATCAAATGGACGGTGAAGGCAGGCAGAGTAAGATGCTTTCGCACAAATAATCTTGAGGATATGTGTGGCTTTGAAGTACCGTTTGATACACAGTATGCGCTGAAACTTACCTCCAACACGCCGATTGTTGTGCAGTACGGCAGACTGAATACCACGCAGGCAAACATGGCATTTTACACAACCATGGGTTATACGGAATAAGCCGAGGGGAGTCGATTGAAATGAAAAAGATGTATCTTACAAAAAGCTTTCCGAGAGAAATCGCTTATGTGAAGGAAAACCGCATTCCGGTTATCATTTGCGGCGGTACAGTGGAATACCACGGTCCGCACTGCGCCTATGGCTGCGATACATTGGTCGCAGAGGGGTTAATTGAAAAGCTCGCAGAGGAAAAAGAACTGATGATTGCACCGTCGATTCACTACAGTCCGTCCAGCTACGCGGTAGCAGACGAGACAAGCGGCACAGTGCACATTGAAGAGGATGTATTTGAAGCGTATCTGTTTCAGGTGTTTACGAATCTTTTGAATGCAGGTTTTCGAAATATTTATGTCGTAATCCACCATCAGTTTGAGCAGGAAAACCTGATGCCGATGACACTTTCGTATATGAAGGCGGCAAAGCGCGCAACCATGCGTTATCTTGAAAAGACGCAGGGGCAGGGCTGGTGGGGCAGTGAAAGCTACAAGTCTTACTACGAAAATCTCGGCGGCGGAGACGATCCGTTCTCCTGGATTCAGGTCATTCCGACAATGAGCACCGAGGTGCAGAATGCGACCGGATATGACCACGCAGGCAAGTATGAATGCTCGATTTTAATGTCGCTGTATCCGGAAGCGGTAGACCTTCCCAGACTTGGTGACATCGACCACTGGTTTACAAAGAGCGCCGCAGAAGCGAGCACCGAAATCGGTGATGAGATGGTGAAACAATCGCTTGCATATCTGAAGGAAAGAATTAAATAAAAGCAATACGAAAAGAAGGTGTCAACAGACCCCTTCTTTTTGTATGATTATATGCCTTGGATACATATAAACGGTATGGCGAAAATCATCAAACCCTAAAATGCGGTTTGTAACCAACACTGTAGGGGCGGATGCCCACATCCGCCCGTAGCTTTTGCTGAAAATAAACGGGACGATGTGGGCATCGTCCCCTACGATATGCGTTGTGGCGACATCGTAGTACAATTGCAGCATCATTGTAGGGTGCGGCAGTTTCCGACGCACCGCCGATTTTTGCACAAAAAAAGAAGGTATCAACCGATACCTTCTTTTTGTATGTGATTTTGTAATTAGTCGTCGATGCTGTTATCCGTTGCCTTTTCGTAAATTGCAACAACTTCCTGTGTAGGTGCTTTGTCAAGCAAAGTCACAACGATTGCAGCGATACCGCCGAGGATAAAGCCCGGGATGATTTCGTAGATGCCAGTGATTGCTGTCAGTGCAGCACCGTCAGCTACCGGGAGCCACAGCCAAAGCATATCCACGAGGGCACCAACGATGATGCCTGCAACTGCGCCCTTGTAGGTAAATCTCTTCCAGAACAGGGACAGAAGCACCGCCGGACCAAATGCGGCACCGAAGATGCCCCATGCATTCGATACGAGATCCATAATCGCCTGCGCAGCTTTACCCTTGCTGCTGGAGATAAAGAATGCTACAATTGCAATTACGATAACGATAATACGGCTTACCCAAAGCATTTCCTTGTTGGAGGCGTTTTTACGTACAATCGGCTTATAAAGGTCACTTGCAAACGAAGATGCTGCAACCAAAAGCTGCGAGTCCGCAGTCGACATGGATGCTGCAATGATTGCTGCAAGCAAGAGACCTGCGATAAATGCCGGGAATACATCACGTGCAAGTTCAACGAAGATGAGCGACTGCTTGCCCTGTGCCAAAAGCACTTCGGAAAGGTCGGTGCCGTTGGAATAAACAAACATTCTGCCGAGGTATGCAATTACGATGGTTGCTGCCAGGGAAAGAACAACCCAAATGATCGCAACGGTTGCGCTCTTCTTTACCATAGACGGCTTTTCGATTGCCATAAACCTTACGATAATATGCGGCATACCGAAGTAACCGAGACCCCAACCCAAGCCGGATAAAATGTCTTTCCAGCTTGCGTTAAAGAAGTTTGCAACAAATTCAAATTGCTCGCCGTTCGGACCTTGGTATACTGTTGTGAGAGCAGCAGGCTCCAGTGTTCTTGTAAAGCCGACAACAATTGGGACAATCAAAAGTGCGGCAAGCATCAAAAGACCCTGGAAAAAGTCTGTCCAGCAAACGGCGTTAAAACCGCCGAGGAAGGTGTATGCCACCACGATTAAAGCGAAAATAATCATCGCTTTCGATCTGGAAAGTGCAGGAATTAGTGTTGTAAACACGTCAGCGCCGGCAACAAATGCGGATGCAACGTAAATGGTGAAGCATACCAAAAATACAACAGCACAGATGATACTCAAAACGTGGCTCTTTGTTGCAAAACGGTTGGAAAGATACTGCGGCAGAGTGATGGAATCGCCTGCAGCCTTAGAAAACTTACGCAGTCTCTTTGCAACTAAAATCCAGTTTGCGGCAGTACCGATTGCAAGACCGATACCAATCCACGCCTGACCAAAGCCGAAAGCAAGAATGCTGCCCGGCAAGCCCATCAATAGCCATGCGCTCATATCGGATGCCTGCGCGCTCATTGCCGTAACCCACGGCCCCATTGCGCGACCGCCGAGGAAGTAATCTTTTTCGCTTATACTTTTGGATTTTACGAAAAAGAAAACGCCGATGGCAATCATTGCTATAAAGTATAGCACGAATGCAAAAATGTCCATAATGTAACCCCTCTTTTTTATGTAAGATTTTTATATTATAGCATAAAGCGTAGCCATATGCAATAATTGATTCAATTATGCTCTCGTATGTTTTTCGCCGAGCTTTAAAGCGGCAATAAGCGGGCAAATCAGAATGCCGCAAAAGAAATTACCGATGGCATGCACAACGTCCCAGGGAAGACCCGCTGCAATCCATGCAAGCACACCGCTCGGTGTGAGACCGAATAAAAGCATTTGCACCGGCGCGTACAGTGTGCCGTACAGCAGCCCATGCAGTCCGCAGATGAGCATATATACAATCGGCTTGATGGCTTTTGGCAGATTTTGCGGCAAAAGCATCACCACGCCCCAAAGGACCAGCCAAAGGTACAGATACGGCAGCCACCAGGTTGCAAAGCCGGCAAATAAACCGGTAAGCAGTACAAATATATAAATAGGATATAAAGCTTTTTTTCTGTAAACGACTGTCAATGCAATTACAAAAACGCCGATGAGATGTACATTCGGCAAAAATTCCATCAGCATTTTAGAGGCATACATCATTGCGCCCAAAACACTGAATATTGCAATTTCTTTGACGGAAAGCTTCATTTTTATTCCACCTTAAAGCTGTAGGTGTCGCCCTCTTTGATTTTGGTTGTGTCAACGCCTGTAGTTGCATATGTATCATTTACATAAAATGCCCAGTATTTGCCGCCCTTATCGTATTCGTAAGTTGCGCCGTTTACGGTTTTTACATAAAGTCCGTACGGACCGGGTTCGCCGGAAATCAGCTCTACCTCCAGCAGTGCCTCACCGACGGTTTGTTTATCTGTGGAAATCGTAAAGTGTGTCTGTGTGCCGTCTAAGGCAACAACGGTAAAAGGAAATGTTGCTTCGCCTTCGCCTAAGCGGATGGCCTCTGCAGATACAGATGCCTCTGTCTTTGGCGCTTCACTTGATTCTTGCGTATTGCAGCCTGCAAATGTAAGGCTCATACATAAAACAAGCACGGCACAAACAATCGAATGCAATTTTTTGGTGTGCATTTATAATCCCCCTTTGCAGTAATGAAATCGCGTGATGAAAATATACGCACAATATTATATCACAGGTTTAGATAAATTACAATAAAAAAATGATTTTTTTTACAATAAAAGGGATTCAGCCGAATCCCTTTTGTGGTTTATTCTTCGATGCGCTTTAGCTTCATAATGACAAACTTGATATAAAGCACGGTGAGCGCAAATACCAGGCAGGCGAGCAGCGATAAAATCTGCTGTGCATAAATATTTAAACCGAAAACCTGATTGCCGTTTGCCTGTACTGCATCGACAATTTTTGCACCGACGAGCGTTGCCAAAACGCTTGCCAGACCGCCGAGTGTGCCCTTGATGCCAAGCGCACCCGTGCGCAGATGCGGCTTTGCATAGTCAAACACGATATTGGTGATGCCGCTGTTGGAGCCGGCAGAGTATACTGCCATAAACAGTACATATATGGTATAGAGCACCAGCCCGTTGGACGGGCGGGTGAATGTATTGATGAGCGCGCCGCAGGCTGCCAGCATAAAGCACAGCATCAGCGAATTTGCCCAAGAGGTTTTGTCGGCAAGGCGCCCCATTGGTTTGGAAACCAATGCGCGCGCCACGCTGCTGACCATTGAAATGGTTGCAATGGTGGTTAGGCTCAGTCCAAGCTCATTATTTAGATATGTGCCCAAAAACGGTGTGCAAATACCGGTTGCAATACGGAAGAGCACATCCAGATAAATGACCTTACGAAAGCATTTGTCGCCAAGCGTACCCTTGATGGTTTCGCGGATGGAGGCTTGCTGTGTCGTTTGCCCGGTCGGCTTTAATTCCTTGACCGGCAGATAGCAAAGCAGAATCAGCATGCTCAGCGTAAATATCGTTATACCGCAGAGGATAAAGCCTGTGTCCGAACGGCCGATGGCATCAAAGTGGTCGATGAGTGCACCCATGGTCCAAGAAAAAATCATACCGCCAATGAGAGAAATGATTTCCTTCGTTGCCGAAAAGCTGCCGCGCTCGTGCGGGTTGACATAGCTCATATTCCAGTTGGTACGAATCGGACCAATCAGATATTGTATAAAGGAAGCGCAAAGATACAAAACCATAAACAGCGCGGTTTTCACACCCTGCGGCACCTGCACAAACGGCACGAGGTAGAGCGTGACAAACAACACCTGCGAAAGCACATGTGTAATGGCAACAACGCGCTTTGCAGAACGCGCATTCTTTGTCAGAAACATTGCAAAGAACTGCGCAATATAGCCAAATGATGCAAGCGAGGAGGTAATACCTACCACTGCATCCGGCACACCGATTTTGGTCAGAAGCGATGCTAAAAATGCACCGGACAGCAAAAGTGCGGCAAAATATTCAAACGCATCAATCATAATGGTGGAACGCTGCGCGGTTTTATTGATTTTGTACAGCTCGGGAGCGGTGAGCGTGCTCGGGTCAAGCATATTTTGCATCTCCTTTCTTGATTATGAGCAATATTATACGCTTGCGAAACGGAAAATGCAATATATAAAAATGACAGTTTTTTGATGCTCTTGTTGAGTTTTGTTTTGTCATATGTTACAATGATAACGAGGTGAAAGAAAATGGAGCCGAAAAATGGGATTTACAAGCATTATAAAGGAAATTATTATCAGTATATCGGACTGGCAAAGCATTCCGAAACGTGCGAGGACATGGTGATTTACCGCGCGCTTTACGGCGATTGCGCATTTTGGGTGCGTCCGCTGTCGATGTGGGATGAGGAAGTTATGGTGGACGGCAAAGCCGTGCCAAGATTTCAGTATGTCGGTGATACAAAATGAAAAAGACGGTGGATGCGTTCCACCGTCTTTTCAGTTTATGTTATTTCTGCTTACCAAAGGCTGCCTGATTTTGTACCGGGCTGCTTCTTGCACCGAGATTCGGTGCGCGGTGTTCAAACGCCGCGCGAGAGATTTCGATGTCCTCGAGCGCTTCCAGCTCATTAAAGCAGCCGACGGTGACCATATCGCAGTCGCGGATGGTTGCCCAGGAAAAATTGAGACCGATAAATGGCGTGGTTCTGCCTGCCGCCATCGGCTTAATGGTCATTACCGGCTTTTTCGCGTTGCGAATGATGCGGTTGACGGACTCGACCTCCACCTGCATTAAAAAGCCTATGCAGTTGTAAATCTGAATGTAGGTTTCTACATCGTATTCGTTTAAATCGCTGTAGACCACCAGCTCCGGCATATGCGCCGAAAGCCCCGGAATGAGACCTTCGTCACGAATCATTTTGGTGTAGTCATCGAGGCGGTCCATCGTTTGTGCGCCTTTGTTGACAAGCTTTTCAGCAGCGGCGTGGTGAATGAGGCAGAAGTCTGCGCCCATTTCACGGCTTTGGCGGATTTTTGCCTGCGCCTCTCGGCGACCTTCCGCGCTGTCTTCTACATTGATGTTCGGCGTGTCGACCAAAATCATCTTTTTGCCGAGCTTTTCCTCGGTTTCGCGTACCGCCTGCAGCACAACGGGTGCGCCGCCGAACGGTGCCATAATCGTGTCGACACCGTTTTGCATAAATGCTTCGAGCATCGGCGTGATGGTTGCGGTGGTGCTGTGGCGCGCCTTAATCATTGCATCTGCAGCTGCACCGGTATGGCTCCAGCCGGCGAGCCAGTTTGTACCGATAATCATTCTTGATACACTTTTACCGCCAACGGTGGTTCTCGGAAATAAATCGTTCATGGGATTGCTCCTTTCAAGTCTGTTTTTATGATTCTATTCTATAAAACTGCGATTTTGCTGTCAAGGTCTTCGCGAAAACATCTCGGTTTTGTCCATCTTTTTTATAGAAGAATCCATTTTTGTGTATCCTAATTACGGCGGGGTATTGATGTGGGTGGAAATATTGACAAAAACCGCAGATTTTGGTATGCTTTATATAATAGGAAACGAGGAAGATAAAATGAAAAAAACATACAAATTATTTTCGGTTTTGCTTGCCGTTTTGTTGTGCTTTTCGGCAGTCGGCTGTGATGCGCCGGTGCAGAAGCAGCAGAGCAATGCTGTAACACCGGAAAAAACAGAGCCGTCTGCAAAGGAGCGCGCAGAGAAGATATTGTCGGCAATGTCTTTAAGTGATATGGTATATCAGATGCTGTTTATCACACCGGAAGCACTGACCGGCATCGGTCTTGCGGTTGCGGCAGGGGAAACAACAAAAAATGCACTCGCGCAGTATCCGGTCGGCGGACTGATTTATTTTGCCGGCAATTTCCAGGATCGCGTACAGACGAAGCAGATGCTTGAAAATACACAGGCATATGCAAAGATTCCGCTGTTTTTGGCAGTGGATGAGGAGGGCGGCAGAGTTTCGCGCCTCGGGGACAATCCGGCGATGGGGACGACAAAGCAGCCGCCGATGCAAAAAATCGGTGAAACGGGCGATGCAACGAAAGCCCATGCCGTGGGCAAAGTGCTTGCAGCGGATTTAAAGGCGCTTGGTCTTAATGTCAATTTTGCGCCGGATGCCGATGTGCTATTGCACGAGGAGAACACTGAAATCGGTGACCGCGCCTTTGGTACGGATGCCGAGGTTGTATCGGCTATGGTCGCCAATGTGGTGAAGGGGCTTGAGGACAACGGCGTTTCTTCAACTTTGAAGCACTTTCCGGGGCACGGCAGTACCTATGTTAATTCACACAACGGCACATCGGAAAGTAAAAGAACGCTGGAGGAGCTTCGCAAAAATGAGCTTTTGCCGTTTCAGGCAGGTATTGCAGCGGGCGCAGATTTTATTATGGTTTCGCATATGACTTTGGTCAATGCCGGCATAGAAAAAGTGCCTTGCTCGGTGTCGGAGGCGGTGATTACAGATTTGCTTAAGGATGAGCTTGGCTATAAGGGCATTGTGATTACCGACTCGTTTCAAATGGGCGCAATCACGCAGCTGTATACAGCCGGTCAGGCAGCGGTTAAGGCGGTGCAGGCAGGCGTGGATATGCTCTTGATGCCGGAAGATTTCAAGGCGGCGCACGCGGCAATCCTGCAGGCGGTGGAGCGCGGCGAAATCGCGCAGGCGCGCATTGAGGAGAGCGTAAAAAAGATTTTAGCTTTAAAGATTGAAAAAGGCTTACTGTAAGAGCGCACAAAGGAGGAGCGAAATATGTTTTATGACCTTTTGACTGTTTGTTTGGCAGTGTTGTTTGTCGGTAGTCTCGGTCTCATTGCGTGGGAAAAGACGCGCATCTGGGGAAAAATTTTGCTCACACTTTTTGCATTGGTTATTATCGGATATTTGGGCTTGGTCTTCCTTGTGGCTTCGGCATTTATGGGTGAGAGTTTATATTCAATTATGTCGGTTGTGATTTCCGTATTATTGCTTATACTTATCCTTTGCAGCTTGTGGGGCGCAATCCGCAAAAAGGCGGTATGGATTCCGCTTTGCAGCTGCCTTGCGGTTTGCATTCTGGCAACCGGTATCTACGCAGGGTATCAGGCGTACATAGACAGCATTCCGGTTGTAGCGGAGCAGGGAAATGAAATGCTGCATACTTACGCGCCGTACGGGGAAGAAAGTAGGGTGGCAAGCCTGGATGCAGAAGCGGATTTAAAGCTTTCAGAGAACCTGCCGCGGATGGATGGCGCAACGGCGCTGTATCCGATTTATTCTGCGTTTGCAAAAGCGGTTTATCCAAAGGCTGTGCTTGAAACGCCGTATTATAACAGCGATTATGTGATGTGCCATACGACGACCGGCGCATATGAAAGCATTGTGACGGGCGATGCGGACATCATTTTTGCGGCAATGCCATCAGACGAGCAGATGGAATTTGCCAAAGAACAGGGCGTTACGCTGGAATTTACGCCCATTGGTAGAGAGGCGTTTGTTTTCTTTGTCAATGCGAAAAATCCGATAGAGGATATAACCTTTGAACAAATTCAGCAGATTTATGCCGGCGAGCTTACACAGTGGGAAGCTCTGGGCGTAAAAGGTTTTGGCAACATCCGCGCCTTTCAGCGCGATGCAGGCAGTGGCAGTCAAAGCACGCTTGTGCGCCTGATGGGTGAAAAGCCGCTGATGACACCGCCCAAGGAGGATGTCGTAGACGGTATGGGCGGCATTATCGAACAGACGGCAGACTATAAAAACTACAAAAATGCGATTGGCTATTCCTTCCGATTTTATGCAACGCAAATGGTGAAAAACGACCAAATCAAGCTTTTGCGTGTGAACGGCGTTGCACCGACAACGGAAAATATCGAAAACGGTACATATCCGCTTGCATCGCACTTTTATGCGGTAACGCGCAGCGATGCAAGTGAAAATACAAAAAAGCTGCTTGAATGGATTTTGAGCGCACAGGGACAAGAATTGATTGAGCGCACCGGCTATACGCCGCTGCAGTAGGAGGACAGACATGAATTACCGTATTGAACATGACTCGATGGGCGAAGTAAAGGTGCCGGCAGACAAGCTTTGGGGCGCACAGACACAAAGAAGCTGCCAAAACTTTGAAATCGGTGTCGGTATTGAAACGATGCCGGTAGAAATCATACACGCCTTCGGTATTTTAAAGAAGGCGGCGGCGCAGGCAAACCACGAGCTGCGCGCCGAAAAAATGACGAAGGAGAAGCTTGCGGCAATTTCGGGCGCTTGTGAGGAAATCATCCAAGGCACATTAAACGAGCATTTTCCTCTTGTTGTGTGGCAGACCGGCTCGGGTACGCAGTCGAATATGAATGCAAACGAGGTCATTGCCAACCGCGGTAACGCCCTTGCAGGCGAGAAGCTGCTGCACCCGAACGACGATGTGAATATGAGCCAGTCGTCTAACGATACCTTCCCGACAGCAATGCACATTGCGGCGGTGCTGATGATAGAAGACAAGCTTTTGCCGGCGTGCGAAAGACTGATTGCCACCTTTAAGCGCTTGGAAAAGGAAAATGAGGGCATCGTAAAGAGCGGCAGAACGCATCTGCAGGATGCAACGCCGATTACTTTTTCACAGGAAATCAGCGGTTGGAGAAACAGCCTCGAGCGCGATGCGGCAATGCTGAAAACGGCACTGGAGCCGCTCTATGCACTGGCGCTCGGCGGCACGGCGGTCGGCACAGGATTGAACGCACCGAAAGCCTTTGGCGCGGTGGTTGCCGAAAAGGTTTCCGCGCTGACGGGCAAGCCGTTTGTAACGGCGGAAAACAAATTCCACGCGCTCACCAGTAAAGATGAGCTTGTGTTTGCGCACGGCGCAATCAAGGCGCTTGCGGCAGATATGATGAAGATTGCAAACGATGTGCGCTGGCTGGCGAGCGGCCCGAGAGACGGTCTGGGTGAAATCTTTATCCCGGAAAACGAGCCGGGCTCGTCGATTATGCCGGGCAAGGTGAATCCGACACAGTGCGAAGCGGTGACGATGGTTGCCGTGCAGGTCATGGGCAACGATGTGGCGGTCGGTATGGCGGCATCGCAGGGCAATTTTGAATTGAATGTGTTTATGCCGGTGTGCATTTATAACTTCCTGCAGTCGGCAAGACTGCTTTCCGAGGCGATGGTTTCGTTTGACAAAAACTGCGCTTCGGGCATTACGGCAAACAAAGAAAAAATGCACCATAACCTGCACAATTCCTTAATGCTGGTTACGGCGCTCAATCCGTATATTGGCTATGAAAATGCCGCAAAGACGGCGAAAAAAGCGTATGCAGAGAATATATCCTTAAAGGAAGCCTGCGTTGCGCTCGGCTTTTTAACGGCGGAACGGTTTGACGAGGTGTTCCATCCGGAAGAGATGGTATAAAACTAAAAAAGCTCCCCGGTGTATGTGGTTTACCCTAAAGGACAGTGATTTTAAAGGCAGAAACGATTGATGTCGTGTCTGCCTTTTGATTTGGTAAAAATTATAAAAATAGGCGCATAAATATAACTCTTTAATCAAAATCACTCCCAGTCTGAAACACCTTCAGCCGCATCGAAGGATAAAGCATCAAAATCTTGAAAGTTGTTTACAGTAACGATAAAATTACATTTTAAACCCGCCAGTGATTCAAAGCCAATATATTCCTTATCCTTAATTATTGTCGGTTTTAAGAGCGAACTATATTTATATTCTGAATAGACATGTCCACTAGACATAGGTAAATTATAAGAATGTTGGAAAAATTTGAGCTCTTCTGTTGACAAACTATTCCCACTAGCGTCTAATTCTCCTCTATATTTTATTTCAAATGGGAACGCACAATTTTTCAATATCATTTCTTTTGGTCCACCATATGCAGTTTTCCAAATATATTTATACTCCAAAGAAGCGTTAGCATATGATTCA
>JAFQPV010000022.1 GCA_017411585.1 Clostridia bacterium
CCGTCCGGGAGGCCGGTCCCTACAATGTTGCCGCGAGTATGCATAATACTCCAATCGGCATAAAAAGAGAAAATCGGATGCAAGACGAGGAAGAACCGCAGCGCTATACTTTTTGTATGCGCGAGGATTTCAATGTCGCCTATCCATTTGTTCCTTTGTGCATTTAAAAGAGGGAATTTGGATGAAGTGCGAGGCGAAAGCGCAGCCAATACTTGTGTATTGGCGAGCATTTCAACGAAGCAATTCGCCAAATTCACCTTTTAAAATTAGTGGTGGAATAAACGCATGCCCGTAAATGCCATCGTCATACCGTGCTTGTTGCAGGCCTCAATAACATTGTCATCGCGAATCGAGCCGCCCGGCTGTGCTACATAGCTTACGCCGCTCTTTGCCGCGCGTTCAATGTTGTCGCCAAATGGGAAGAATGCATCCGAGCCGAGTGCCACACCGGAAATGGAAGCAAGGTATGCCTTCTTTTCCTCGCGTGTGAGCGGCTCCGGCTTAACGGAGAAGAACTTCTGCCATTCGCCGTCTGCTAATACATCCTCATAATCGTCGGAAATGTAAATATCAATTGTATTGTCTCTGTCCGGTCTGCCGACTGTGTCTAAAAACGGCAGGTTTAATACCTTCTCGTGCTGACGCAGATGCCAGATGTCCGCTTTGTTGCCGGCAAGGCGTGTGCAGTGAATTCTCGACTGCTGACCTGCACCGACACCGATTGCCTGGCCGTCCTTTGCGAAGCATACGGAGTTGGACTGTGTGTACTTTAAGGTAATGAGTGCGATAATCATATCGCGAACAGCGCTTTCCGGTAAATCCTTGTTCTCGGTTACGATTTCGGAGAGGAGCGCCTTGTTGATTTCAAAATTGTTTCTGCCCTGCTCGAAGGTGATGCCGAAAACCTGCTTGGTTTCCTTTTCCTCCGGTACATAGTCAGGGTCGATTTGCACAATGTTGTAGCCGCCCTTACGCTTGCCCTTTAAAATTTCAAGCGCTTCCGGTGTGTAGCCCGGGGCGATGATGCCGTCGGATACCTCGCGTGCAACTAATTTTGCCGTGGTTACATCGCAAACATCGCTAAGTGCAATCCAGTCGCCGAAGGAGGACATTCTGTCCGTACCTCTTGCTCTTGCATAAGCTGTTGCAAGCGGGCTTTCGTCTAAGCCCTCAACATCGTCTACAAAGCAAGCCTTCTTTAATTCTGCGCTCATCGGGATGCCGACAGCGGCAGAGGTCGGGCTGACATGCTTAAAGCTTGTTGCCGCACACATACCGAGTGCTTCTTTGATTTCTTTTACCAGCTGCCAGGAGTTGAACGCGTCTAAAAAGTTAATGTAGCCCGGCTTGCCGTTCAAAATCTGAATCGGCAGCTCTTCGCCGTTTTTCATATAAATTTTTGCCGGCTTCTGGTTCGGGTTACAGCCGTATTTCAGCTCAAATTCTTTCATTGTGCAAAGTCCTTTCTATATGAATTATTTATTCTTATTTACAATCTTTGTTTTTGCTTCGCCTGTTGCGATGTCGATGTAGCGCACGAACAGGGAAACCTTATTTTCTTCGTTTAATGCATTCCAGAGCGTATCGGTAAATTCATCGATGCAGTTCGGAATGGATACAAGCTTCGGCTCGCCCTCAAAGCTCGGGAGGGGACTTCCGTCACACTGATAGGTGTGAATGAAATGACCGTCGCCTGCGAGCGGTGCATTATACGAGAAGGTGTAGCGCTGGCAGCTTTCCGGGTTGCCGTTTGCACTCTTTAAGATGGAGAGTGCGTAGTTCATGCTGCCGTCTGCCAGCTTGATGATACCGGAAATGCGCGGTGTGTAGTTCGGCGCGTCCGGCTCGAACTCGCGTGTGCGCAGCGCCTGCTCAAAGGTAAACTGCTGGTTCATTAAATCGTAAATGGTATCGGTCTGGTCGCCGTTGGTTACAATCGTTTTATTGCCGAGCACGCGCACCGGTGCGTAGATAATCAGGCTCGGGTCCTCTAATTTGGATTCGTCAAATGCCTGGGTGCGGATGCCTTCGCCGTCCTCTACAAAGATACGGTTGCGGCTGTTTTGGCTTCTGCCCATAATGAAGTATGCGGCAACGGCGCTTTTGCCATCTGCCGACTTACCTAAAATAATACCTCTGCCCGGGTATGCGTTTTCGCGCAGTTCTTTTTCAATGCAAATTCTATCCATATTTATTCTTTCCCTTCCAATAATATTGAAGCTGATACCAGCTCGGTTGCTGCCGGCAGGATTTTCCACTCTGCCTCCTGCATTACGCGCTTTTGCAGGCTCTCCGGCGTATCGTCCGGACAGATGTCCACTGCTTTTTGCAGGATAATCTCGCCGCCGTCCGGAATTTCGTTGACGAAATGCACGGTTGCGCCGGTGACCTTTACGCCGTATTCGAGTGCCGCCTCGTGCACATGCAAGCCGTAAAAGCCCTTGCCGCAAAACGACGGAATGAGCGACGGATGCACATTTAAGATGCGCTTCGGATAGCGCGAGGTAAAGCGTTCGCTTAAAATGCACATAAAGCCGGCAAGAACGATTAAGTCGATTTTATTTTCGGTTAAAAGTGCGCTGATTTTATCTTCAAACTCTTCTTGCGAGGCGCAAGCCTTTTTGGATACCACCGCGGTTTTTACGCCTGCGTTTTTGGCGCGCTCTAAGGCATAGGCGTCAGCGTTATTGGAAATAACCAATGCGATTTCGCCTGCGTTTAATACGCTGCCCTGACTGTCTAAAAGCGCTTGCAGATTTGTGCCGCCGCCGGAAACCAGCACGGCGATTTTTGCCTTTAACATATTACAACACCCTCATCCGATTCGATGATTTCGCCGATGATGTATGCATCCTCGCCGTTTGCCTTGAGTACGGAAAGTGCCTTGTCCGCATCTTCCTTTGCAACTACGATGCTCATACCTACACCCATATTAAAGGTGTTGAACATATCGCGCTCCGGAATATTGCCTGTCTTTGCAATCAAATCGAAAATCGGCAGAATTCTAAGCGATGCCTTGTCAATCTTTGCACCGAAGCCCTTCGGGATACTTCTCGGAATGTTTTCGTAGAAGCCGCCGCCCGTGATGTGGGAAACTGCCTTTACGGTAACTTCTTCAAACAGTGCCAGCATCGGCTTTACATAAATTCTCGTCGGCGTTAACAGCGTTTCACCAATGGATTTGCCGCCAAGCTCTGCAACCGGGCTCTTGATGTCGGCATTTTCTACATCGAATACCTTTCTTACTAAAGAGAAGCCGTTAGAATGTACACCGCTCGACGGAAGCGCGATAATCACATCGCCTGCCTTCACGGTTTTGTTGTTCAAAACTTTATCCTTGTCTACTACGCCTACGCTGAAGCCTGCCAGATCGTATTCATCGACCGGATAGAAGCCCGGCATCTCTGCCGTTTCACCGCCGATGAGCGATGCGCCGGACTGTACGCAGCCCTCTGCCACACCGGAAACAATCTGAGCTACTCTTTCCGGTACGTTCTTGCCGACTGCAACATAGTCTAGGAAGAAGAGCGGTTTTGCGCCGCAGCAAATGATGTCGTTTACGCACATTGCCACACAGTCAATACCCACTGTGTCGTGCTTGTCCATCAAAAATGCCATCTTCAGCTTTGTGCCTACGCCGTCTGTACCCGAAACGAGTACCGGCTTATTGATGCCCGTCAAGTCCAGTTCGAACAGACCGCCGAAACCGCCGATGTCGGAGAGTGCTCCACCTGTCAGCGTTCTTGCGATGTGCTCCTTCATCAGTTCTACGGCCTTGTAGCCTGCTGTAATGTCAACACCTGCTGCTGCGTAGCTGTCGGATTTCGAATTATTATGCATCGTTTCTGTCTCCTTTATATTTTGGTTTGATATACATTCTATTTATAAAAAGGTGAAATTGCCGCATTGCTTCGTTGCAGCCGTCGACCCGTACGCAAGTACTGTGTCGCCGTCCGCGCCTCGCACTGCATCCAATTTCTCTCTTTTTATGCTGATGTAGGGTAAAATCGGTAAATTGCTTTGGTGTACTCGGACCGTCGAGGACGCCGGTCCCTACATTGTAGGGGCGAGCAATGCATCCTTTGATTTAAAAGTGAAAAAATCGGATGAAGTGCGAGGCGGCTGCATCGACTACCATAGTATTTAAAAGTGTGAATTTTGATGAAAGACAAGGCGACGGCTTGGCCGCTATACTTTTGTATGCGGACGAGTCGGCAACGCAGTATTTCGCAAAATTCACCTTTTAAATTAACCTTTGCCGTTCCAGCAGTAGGTACATAACTTACATGCCGGAAGACCGATGGCTTTGATTGCACCCTCAATCGACTGAAACTCCAACGAAGCGAAATTGAATTTCTCACAAATAGTCTTGCGCAGATTCTTACCGCGCTCTGTCTTTGCATCGCTGTATTCTTCTAAATATTTAAAGCCCTCTTCTCCCTCAAGCTCTAAAATCACGCGTCTGGCAATCAAATCCATATCGCTTGTGCCTCTGGAGAAGTTTAAGTATTTACAGCCGTACATAATTGGCGGACAAGCCGAACGCATATGAACGGATTTTGCGCCGTTTTCGTATAAGAAATCTACCGTTTCCTTTAACTGCGTACCGCGCACAATCGAGTCATCGACAAACAAAAGGTTCTTGCCTTCAATCAAATCGTGTGTCGGAATTTGCTTCATTTTGGCAATGCGGTTGCGCTCGCGCTGGTTCGACGGCGTAAAGCTTCTTGCCCAGGTCGGCGTGTATTTGATAAACGGTCTTGCAAACGGAACGTGGCACGCATTGGCATAGCCGATGGCGTGCGGTGTGCCGGAATCCGGTACGCCGCTGACATAATCGAGGTCGGCAAGCTTTCCGTTCTCTGCATCGTTTTGCGCCATAATTGCGCCGTTGCGGTTGCGCATTACTTCTACATTCACACCCTCATAGCAGGAATTCGGATAACCGTAGTAGGTCCACAAAAATGCGCAGATGTGCATTTCCTCTAACGGCGGCGCAAGCTGTGTCAGCTTATCCGCTGTCAGGTGCACGATTTCGCCCGGACCGAGCTCCTTTTCCTCTTCATAGCCGAGCTTTAAATAGGCAAAGGACTCGAAGGACACGCAATAGCCGTCATCGGTTTTACCGATGAGAACCGGGATACGCCCCATACGGTCGCGTGCAGCGATAATTGAGCCGTCGTTGCATAAAATTAAGATGTTTGCCGTGCCTTCAATCACGCTTTGTGCAAAGCGGATACCCTCCTCGAAGGTCGATTTTTGATTAATCAGTGCGGCAATCAAATCTGTAGAATTGATTTTACCGCCGGTCATGGTTGAAAAATGACCGCCGTTTGCGAGGTATTTTTGAATTAAATCTTCTGCGTTATTTACGATGCCGATGGTACAGATGGCATAGATGCCTAAATTAGAACGCATCAAAAGCGGCTGCGGGTCAGAATCGCTGATGCAGCCGATGGCTGCGCTGCCGCTCATCTCGTCGAACACATCGTCAAATTTTGTGCGGAACGGTGAATTTTCAATGTTGTGAATTTCTCTTTGTAAACCGATTTCATCATTGTAAGCTGCCATACCGCCGCGGCGTGTGCCGAGGTGGGAATGGTAGTCAGTGCCGAAGAAAACATCGGAGATGACATCGCTTTTGCGAACTGCGCCAAAAAAACCGCCCATAGTTTCTCCTCCAAATTCTGCCTACGCGGCTGTTATTTATTGTACTGCTCGGAAATTGCCGCATTTTTTGCAAGCACATTTGCACTTGCGCTGCTGCGGCGGTTGTCTAATTTTTCAGCAAGTGCGCTGTCCGATACGGCGATAATCTGTGCCGCAAGGAGTGCTGCGTTTTCTGCACCGTCAATCGCAACGGTTGCAACCGGGATACCGGATGGCATCTGTACGGTGGATAAAAGTGCATCAAGCCCGTCAAGCGTGGAGGACTTAATCGGAATACCGATGACCGGAAGTGTTGTATTTGCGGCAAGCGCACCTGCCAGATGCGCAGCCTTACCTGCTGCAGCAATAATTGCACCAAAACCGTTTTCACGGGCGCTTACGGCAAAATCCTTTGCCTGCTCCGGTGTGCGGTGTGCAGAATATACGTGCACCTCAAACGGAATTTCAAGAGATTCCAGTGTTTTGATTGCTTTTTCTACTACAGGCAAATCGCTGTCGCTGCCCATGATAATACCGACTTTTTTCATTTATTTCTCCTCCTGATTCTTATAATAAACTAAAAAAGGACAATCCTATCCACCCTATGTGTAAAGGACTGCCCAGACGGTCGACAATTTTTCGTTTTTTGCTCCCATGTGGTTTGTTCCACGCATCCGTCAGTCACAAAAAACTATTACTTATATATTTTAACATAGAAAATCTGTTAAAGTCAAGACAATACGCAATTTCAGCAACTTCAACAAAATTTGGATATAAATTGTTTGTTTTTGCTCTAAAATGACTTTTTGGGGGGCGATAATGGGGCAGATTTTGGCGTTGACAGAAGGTAAGCTATCAAGTATAATGATTTTAAATAAAGCAGTAAAAACTTTTGGAACTTTTTTATATGAAATACGTCTAAGGCATTGTATGGAAAAGCAGAAGAACAAAAACTGCGATAGTAAACGAAAAAGGAGCTAACTATATAAAAATCAAGTAGTTTTTAAAAATTATTCAGAATTAGTTAGCGAAACATTGCACATTAAAAATATATAAATAAAAGTGGTTTTTGTGGCATAACAAATAAACCTTCAAAAGAAGGCGATTTGTA
>JAFQPV010000176.1 GCA_017411585.1 Clostridia bacterium
CTCTCGAATGCGCTTGTGCGCCCAGGAATTGCGCTCACCGATGCTGAGGCGAATAAACTGCACCTGCGTTTCATCTGCGTAGTCATTAAAGGTTTTCATAACGTTTTCATGGTCATCAATCATATGGAGCTTCTTGGATATCCAAGGCAGCAAAGTCCCCTGCAGACCGATAGAAATCAAGACAATGCAAAATGCAATATGGAACAAATCACTCTTAGTATACGCTTCGTCCACGTGCGCCATAATGGCAAATACAATCGAGGTCGCGCCACGCAAGCCTGCCCACGCTGTGACCCCGATTTGCCCCCAGGTTGCTTTAAACGGCTTCATCAGTGCCGTAACCACAACAGGTCTGGCAACAAAGGTCATAAACAGCGCAATGGCCGCTACCGGCAAAAGCACCGCCGGAATCTGCGACGGTGTCGCCAGAAGACCGAGCAAAAAGAATACCAAAATCTGCATAAATACGGTAATACCGTCAAAAAAATGTACCAAAGACTTTTTGTTCAGCACCCTTGCATTCCCGAGCACGATGCCGACAATATAAGCGCTCAAATAACCGTTACCGCCAAAAACGGATGGCAGTGCATACGACAAAACCGCAACACCGGTAACGAAAATAGCATCAAAGCCGGAGGTTTCAAAGTGCACATACAAAAGCACGGCGCGCGCGATGAATGCAATAATCACACCAAAAACCACGCCGAAAAAGATTTGTGCAAACAATGCATACGCAAATGCATCGCCGGCTGTCTGTCCGCGCATCACCGACAAAATCAGAATGGTCAGCATATACGCGCACGGGTCGTTACTGCCGCTCTCCAGCTCCAAAACGGATGCGGTATGGTACTTTAAATTCAACTTCTTTGAACGCAGTACCGAAAAGACAGACGCGGCGTCTGTCGAACTGAGCACTGCACCGATTAAAAGACCTTCCAAGAAATCAAAATGCAAAATGTAATAACAAAACAGACCTGTAAACAACGCCGTTAGAATCACGCCGATTGTAGACAGCAAGAGTGACTGCGGCGCAACCTGCCGCGCCACACTCCACTTCGTACCGAAGCCGCCGTAAAAGATAATGGAAATCAGCGCGATGGAACAAATTTGCTCTGCAAACTGATAGTTGTCAAACGGGATTTTGAAAATCCCGTCCGAGCCGAACAGCATACCGATGAAGATAAACAGCAACAACACCGGCAAACCGATTTTATGCGAAATCTTATTAAAAAACACGCAGCACAAAATGACCAAGCCTGCTAAAATCAGCTCTGCAATCACTGCTTTTCCCCCTTCGGTATTTCTATAGTGATAATTATATATATTATACCATTTTTTCTCGTAATGCACAAGCAGAGTTTTTTCAAAAAAAGAAAGAGCAGAATTTTTTCATTTCTGCTCTTTTTCTCCATTTCTGTTACTGTTTGCGAAAGGTTACCGTTCCCTTTTCTGCATCCATTGCATCTACATTTGCGAGCGACTCTAAAGGAGAGCCGAGGTTACGAATCACCGTGCCGCCAATCTGGAAGCCTTTTTCAATCGCAATACCAATACCCTCTACAGTCGCACCGGCATCCTCTGCTATGGAAATCAAACCCTGCAGCGCACAGCCGTTTGCGAGAAAATCGTCGATAATCAGCACGTGGTCGTCTTCGCTTAAAAACTTCTTCGATACAATAACCTGATTGACATTTTTATGCGTAAACGACTCAACGGTTGCCACATACATATCGCCGTCAATGTTCACACTTTTAGACTTTTTGGCAAACACGAGCGGCACATTAAAGCAACGCGCCACCGGATAAGCAATCGCAATACCCGATGCCTCAATCGTCAAAACCTTTGTAATAGGTTTGTCTTTAAAACGCATGTAAAACGCCTTACCGATTTCATCCATAAGTGCAATATCCATTTGGTGGTTCAAAAAGCTGTCCACCTTTAAAACATTGCCCGGCTTTACCAATCCGTCTTTTAGAATACGCTCCTCTAAAAAGTTCATGCCAACCCCTCCATTTTGTCATTTGCACGCGAAAATATTGTATTTATTGTAGCACGTTTCCGCCCGATTGTCAACGCTTGGCGCACCTTGACATAAAATGCCGTTTTATGTTAAAATGATTGTGTATTTTATTCGGAAAGGAGGGACTTGTTTGCAAAGTAACAAATATAAGCTGCTTGCAATTGAGGATGAACCGGAAATCCGTGCACTTTTACAAACGCTGCTGGAAGCCGCCGGCTATAAAATCCTATCAGCAGAAAACGGAGAAACCGGAAAAATGCTGCAGGCTTCACATCAGCCGGATTTGGTGCTTTTGGATTTGGGACTGCCGGATATAGACGGCAGAGAAGTGCTGCGCGCCATCCGAAAAGACTCCGCTTGTCCGGTCATTGTGCTTTCGGCAATCAGCGATGAAGATGTCATTGTACAGGCATTGGATTTAGGCGCAAATGACTATATAAGAAAGCCATTCGGCGCAGCAGAATTGCTTGCCCGCGTTCGAAACACATTGCGCACAGCGCAAGGTGTCATTGCAGCATCAGACGGCAAATTTGCATCCGATGGGCTTGTGATTGACTATGATGCGCGCACAGTTGAATTGGACGGCACACAAATTCATTTCACACAGACAGAATACAATATCCTTGCGCTGCTGGCAAAGCACAGCGGCAAAATGTTGAGCTACAGCTTTATTTGCAAGGAAATTTGGGGCTATACCGATGCAGGCAGCACCAAAAAGCTGCAAGTCAATATGGCAAACATCCGCAAAAAGTTTGCCGCCATACCAAACGGCCTGCGCCACATTACAAATGAACTCGGTGTCGGCTACCGTATGCAAAACAAGGACATATAAAAAGACCTCGTTTGAATACCAAACAAGGGCTTTATTATTTTGTTTAAACCAATCAAACGGAATACTTCTCCTGATAGATTGCAAGCTGCTGATGAAATGCCTTTTCGTTCATACGCAGCACCTTAATCGATTTGTGCATATCCATATTGTTATGTGCCGCATCTGCTACACAGGCTGCAATATTGGAGCAATGGTCAGATACGCGCTCTAAGTTGGTAATCAGGTCAGACCATACAAAGCCGGCTTCAATCGAGCATTCGCCCTGCTGCAGACGGCGGATGTGTCCATCGCGCAGCTTGGTTCTGAGTCCGTCCACAATCTGCTCAAGCGGCTCTACCTTTTCGGCAGCGTGCAAGTCATTTTCCAAGTATGCCGCAAGCGCCAAATCTACAATTTCGGAAACTGCAGCGCAAATCACACGCAGCTCCTTCAATGCCGGCTCGGTAAACTGGATATCTTTCTGCTTAATTTCCTCTGCAGACTCTACAATATTCACCGCATGATCGGAAATACGCTCAAAATCACCGATGATCTTTAAAAGCTTACCTGCCTCAACATTATCACTGTCGCTGACATGATGACCGCTCAGCTTCACAAGGTAAGTGCCTAAAATATCCTCATAGTGATCTGCCTTGCTTTCCTTTGTGCGGATATCCTCTGCCATACTGTCATCAAAGCGCTCGAGCATAGAAAGACTGTCCTTTAATGCCTCTACCGAAAGGCCTGCCATTTCCGATGCAACAACGCCGCAGCGCTCCAATGCAATCGGCGGTGTCACCAAAAGGCGTTCGTCCAGCTCTGCAATAACCTCTTTTTTGTTGTTGTCCGGTACAAGCTTAACTGCAAGCTTTTCCAACAGCGAAGCCATCGGCAAAAGCAGAACCGTACAAGCAATGTTAAATATAGAGTGCGCTACTGCAATACCGAGATAGGATGCCGATGCATCCAAAATGGCCGGCCGAAGCAACGCCGAAATCAGGCTGAATACCGTAAGCCAAACGATTGTGCCGATGACATTAAACGACAAGTGCACAATCGCTGCGCGCTTTGCATTTTTATTTGTACCGAAAGAGGAAAGAATTGCGGTAATACAAGTACCGATATTCTGACCCATAATAATCGGCACCGCTGCGCCGTAAGAAACCTGTCCCGTTACGGAAAGTGCCTGCAAGATACCAACCGAAGCCGAGCTCGACTGGATGATTGCCGTAAGAATTGCACCGACCAATACACCAAGAATCGGGTTTTTAAACATTAAAAACATGTTTTGGAATGCCGGTACATCTGCAAGACCTGCTACCGCATCCGACATCGTGTCCATACCGAACATCAAGGTCGCAAATCCCAAAAGAATCGTACCCGTATCCTTTTTTTTGCTTGTTTTGCCAAACATCACCATTGCCGTACCAATTAAGGCAAGCACCGGAGTAAACGATGTCGGCTTAAAAAGCTGCATCACAATATTATCACTGCTGATGCCGCCAAGGCTCAAAACCCACGCCGTTATGGTTGTACCGATGTTGGCACCCATAATCACACCGATGGACTGCTTTAAAGACATAACGCCCGAATTGACAAAGCCGACCACCATAACCGTTGTTGCAGACGAGCTTTGAATTACAGCTGTTACGCCAAGCCCCGTCAGAAAACCCGCAAGCTTGTTTTGTGTCAGCTTACCAAGCAGGCTACGAAGTCCGCTGCCTGCGCGGCGTTCGAGCGACTCGCCCATCACGTTCATACCGAACAGGAACAAGCAAAGCCCGCCAATTAATGTTAACACGTCAAATAAATCCATTTTGTCACCTCATAATGTGTGTCTGTTTCTCCACGGCTGCCGCCGGCAGCCTTCAGACACAATCCCTTTCTATGTATTTTTTACTCCATTATGATTGTAACACAGGATTCAGTTAAGATGCAGTTAAGATTTATTTTTTATCCAGCTGTACACAGTTGCGCAGGGCATCCATGCGCGCATCCAGCTCCGCACTCAGATTGGCGCACGCCAAAAGCTCGTCTGCCATCTCCTCCGTAAATGCAAACTCCTTTTTATAACGCAGCTGATGCTCAAGGCTCGCCCAAAAGTCCATCGCAATCGTGCGCAGCTGAATTTCTACGCGCATCTCGCGCTTTTCGTGTGCCAAAAAGATGGGCACCGTCACAATCAGATGCAGGCTGCGATAGCCGTTCGGCTTCGGATTTTGAATATAGTCTTTTCGCTCAATCAGCTTGATGTCATCCTGCTTTAAAAGCGCATCTGCCAGCGTATACACATCCTCGGGAAACGAGCAAACCACGCGCACCCCTGCGATATCGTGCAGGTTTTCCTCCATTGCTTTCAGTGTGAACGGCAGCCCGCGGCTTTGCAGCTTTTCTTTGATGCTGAACATACTTTTGATGCGGCTTTTGATATCACTGATGGGATTTCTGTCCAAGCGCAGGGAAAACTCCTCATTTAGCACGTTAAACTTCGTTTCAATCTCCATCATAGCACAGCGGTAATATGCCATCATTTTAGAAAAATTCTGCGCCGCTGTATGCGCTTCTTCTATAAACTCTACCCCAAAATACCCTTCAATATGCTTTTGAAACGCATCCGCGTCCTTAAATGCCTCTCTGTTTTTCATATGCGTCACCTCATTTTCTTGCTATATTCATTGTATCGCATTCAAAGCTTTTTTGCAATGAATAAACTTTGAATAAAGTGTAAAAGAAACGGAGTTCCGGGCGATGCGTGAATCGCCCCTACAAGCACAACTACCCATTTGCGTGCTAAAAGGCCCCCTTGCCTAAAGGGGGCTGGCAGCCGATAGGCTGACTGGGGGATTCTATTTTCTGTCCTGCCGGACGAGCCTACTTTTGATTGCAAAAGTAGCAAAACACGGGGGAGTTCCGATCCTCCCCCGCACCCCCTTCAAACGGCTTAAGGGGACTTGCTGTCCCCTATAAGAATCCCCTGCTACAGTAGCCGGTAACAATACA
>JAFQPV010000177.1 GCA_017411585.1 Clostridia bacterium
AGCCGGGGCGAAAAAAACAGCGTGGATATGGGGCTTTGCGGGTTTTTGCTCGGCGTAACAGTTTAGCAAGATATGTTACCAAGCATTTTCGCGCTGAAAATGCCCTTTATTTTGAATTTAAAACGGCGAGAAAGGAGATTGTCAACGGATGGCAAAAAAACGCGCCAAACCTACAAAATCACAGCAAAACGAGAAGTTAAAAGAGCGCGTTATCGCGATGCACGAAAGCGGCATGAGTGTGCCGGAAATTGAAAAAGCGACCGGAAAGGCGCACTCGACAATTTATCGTTGGATTAATACATATAAAACCTCGGACGAAAACCCGCAAATCGAACAGAAACGCGCAGACAGAAAGCAGCAGTTTATAGACGATGCCTGGGATATCCTCGGAAGCTCAATGTCGATACTTAAGGACCGTATCGGCAAAGCAAGGGCGAACGAGGAAGCTGCAGCTGAAATCATCCGGCAGCTTATGCAGGATGATGAGATGCCGGACTACGAGCGCAAAGCTTTGCTTTCACAGCTCGCGGAGCTGAACATATCCAACATCAGAGACATTACTGCTGTAATCAATACCGTTTACGATAAGCAGGCAGCTGCATCCGGTGAAAGTATGACGGACGGCAAAATCGAAATTGTTATCGCGGGGGACATGAAAAAATGGGGAAGCTAGAGATTCCTGCGCCGTATCCGAAGCAGATACAATTTTTCGAGGCGCAGTCAAAATATATCGCCTATGGCGGCGCACGTGGCGGCGGTAAGAGCTGGGCGGCACGCGTGAAAGCAATCGCACTTGCGCTCAACAACAGCGGAATGCAAATTCTTCTGCTGCGACGTGATTTGCAGTCGTTGCGCGAAAACCACCTTTTGCCGCTGCAGAAGCTACTCAAGGGCGTTGCAACCTATCGCGCAAGCACAAGAGACTTTACGTTTCCGAACGGCAGCAGAATCATACTCGGTTACTGCGCAGCGGAATCTGATGTATTGCAGTATCAGGGGCAGGCTTACGATGTAATCTTCATGGAAGAAGCGACACATTTTACGGAGTTTCAGTTTCAGACACTGACAGAAAGCAACCGTTCATCCGGGCAGATGGACAAGCCGTTCGAATCGCGTATGTACTTTACGTGCAACCCGGGCGGCGTGGGCCATGCGTGGGTGAAGCGACTTTTTATAGATAAGCAGTACAAAGAAACCGAACGTGCTTCGGATTATACCTTTATCAAGTCGCTCGTTTATGAAAATGAGCATTTGATGAAGAACGACCCATCGTATATTCGAAACCTTGAGAACCTGCCGCCGGACAGAAGGCGCGCGATGCTTGACGGTGATTGGGATGTATATGAAGGGCAGTATTTTTCCGAGTTCAACCGCAACATTCACGTTATGGAACCGTTCGCTATACCGCGCCACTGGAACCGATATATCTCTATCGACTACGGCTTAGATATGTTCGCCGCGCTTTGGATTGCGGTCGACGAGCACGGCAGGGGCTATGTTTACAAAGAAATTCACGAAAGCAATCTGATTATCTCGGACGCGGCGCGTCGATTAAAGGAAGTCAACAACGGTGAGAACATTCTGATGAGTTTTGCACCGCCGGACTTGTTTAACAGACGGCAGGATACCGGCAAAAGTGCCGTGGACATCTTCCTGGAAAACGGTTGGTACTTCTATAAGTCGAACAACAACCGCGTGCAGGGCTGGTACGACTTGAAAGAGTGGATGAAGCCGGTAGAACAGAAAGACGGTACACACCGGGCAAGGCTTGTTATCTTTTCAAACTGCGTCAATCTGATACGTTGCCTTCCG
>JAFQPV010000003.1 GCA_017411585.1 Clostridia bacterium
GAGCGGCTGCTTGAAATAGTAATGCGGTGCCAGGCTTCGATGCCCCTTGTAGGGGTTAAGCCTGTAATAGCCCCTTATAGGGGCTGTGCAAACCACCAGTTTACTGGTGGTTATGATTTAGGCTTCTAATTCGCTTTCTGTGCGAATTTTTTTAATCCATTTGCCGCTGTTTAAACGAATGACGCACCAGACTGCCTTTAGCACCTGGTCAATCTTTAATGCAAAGTAAATCCAAAACGCCGGCAGGCGCAGCACAAGGCCTGCCAGAATACCGAGCGGTACAGATGCCACCCATAAAAAGATGTTGTCGGCGAGCATCAGCATTTTTGTGTCACCGCCGCCGCGGAGTACACCTTTGGTCATAATGCTGTTCGTTGCCTGGAACACGACGATGATGCTGATGGAGAGCATCAGCTGGCGCGCAAGCATTTGTGTTTCGACAGACAGGTTATACGCTTGAATCATCGGTTCGCTGATTAAAAGGATGATGCCTGCCGCAATTAAGCCGAATACCAGACCGACACCTAGGAAGGCATAGCCCTGGCGGTGCGCTTTTTCCTTGTCGCCCTCACCTAAGGTATAGCCGGTAACGATAGCGCCTGCCTGCGAAAAGCCCTGAATCATAACGGAGCTTAACTGCTGTGTGACCGCTGTCACGGCATTGGCAGCAACGAATGCCTTGCCGAGTCTGCCGATAACCATTGCAACCGAGTTGTTGCCGAGCGCTAAAATACCGTCGCTGATTAAAACGGGGATGCTGATGCGTATGTATTCACGCCACAGGTTGCCGACCTTTGTGAATAAATCGCGGATTCTGTAGCCGATTTCCTTGTCGCAAACAAACAGATAGCCGCAGATGACGGCAAATTCAAATATTCTCGACACAAGCGTACCGAGCGCCGCGCCGGCAACATCCATTGCAGGGCAGCCGAGCTTGCCGAAAATAAAAATGTAGTTTGCGCCGACATTAACAAAAAAGGCGGCAATCGAGGTGTAGAGCGGCAATTTGACCTGCCCGACATTGCGCAGTACAATTGTGCAAGTCAGCGAAAGACCGAAAAAGAAATAGCTGATAACAGAATACTGCAAATAGCGTATGCCGTAGCCGATGATGTCGGCTTCGGTGGTGTAGATGAGCATAATCTGCTTCGGTAAAAACAGTGTGGCTACGAAAAACAGCGCTGCCATCGCAATGCAGAGGCGCAGCATAATCGTGAGCGTCTTTTTAAGCGACGGGTTGTCGCGCATTCCGTAGTAGCGTGCAACAAGCACAGATGCACCCATACCAATGCCCATGCAGAAGATGTGAAAAATGCTGATAAACTGGTTGGCAAGTGAAACAGCGGACAATTGTGTTTCACCTAAGGAGCCGACCATCAGCGTATCCATAATGTTGACACCGTTGGTAATTAAGCCCTGCAGCGCGATCGGGATTGCAATCGCTGCGACCTTTTTATAAAAGGCTTTGTCTTTGATAAATAAGCTTTGCATAAATTCGTCGTATCCTTTCATCTACGGTATTTTACCACAAAGTACGCAAAAAGAAAAGCACTTTTCCTATCGAAAAGTGCTTTTGTGTCATAGAATATCTTTTTTCGGCTCTACCATACCCTTTTGATGTATGCGCAGCTCCTCATCAGGCGTATCGCTTTTGCAGAGTAGATAGTCTATGGTGACATCTAACAAATCCGCAAGGTTCATAAACACCTCCGGAGCAGGGGATACATCACCGGCTTCGATTTTGCCGAGTATCCGCGCAGAAAGCTTTTCACCGAAACGCACAGCGTACATTGTGCTGACATCTTTTAGCGAAAGTGCCTTTTGCGTGCGAATGAAATAGAGTCTGTTTTTCATCTTACCAGAACAGAATTTCGTTGCCGTCCAGCTTCATCAGTGCCTCTAAGAGGTAGTAGTCGCCGTAAACGAGGTTGACATGGTCCATTTTAGGTACGTGGTATGCACCGTTGGAGTCTTTCAGAATTGCCGGGAAAGCATCTGTAAAGTCGCAGTGATTTGCAAGACCGCGGATAATCTTCATTGCCCAGTCCATGTACTTTTTCGCTTCAGCTTCGTCCTTCATCAGCTTGGAAATTTCAATAAGACCGCAAGCTGTGATTGCGCCTGCCGAGGTGTCGAGTCTGTGCGGCTCGAGCGGCTGGCGGAAATCCACCGGCGGTACGCAGGTTTCGTCGAGAGAAGAGATAAAGTAATCTGCAACCCTTTTTGCGGTATTTAAGTATTCTTCATTGCCTGTGTGGATGTATGCAAGCACAAAGCCGTAAATTGCCCAGGACTGGCCGCGTGTCCAGGAAGAGCCTTCTGCATAGCCCTGGCCGTGCGGCTTTTTAGCAGCTTCGCCGGTTTCTCTGTCAAAGAC